>SYDD01000278.1 GCA_005786775.1 Opitutaceae bacterium | reverse complement strand
TTGTGTGCATGCCTTCTCGATCAACCATGAGCGCCGCGGCCCGCGCCGGTCCCCAGCCCGCCACCACGCTCGCGCCCAGGCCCAGCGCGAGGCCGAGCAGGACGTCGGCCGCGTCGGGCCGCGCGGAACTCACGCTGGTGGCATAGTAAAGCGCGTTCACGGTCTGGCCGACCGCCCGCACGGCGACCTGCGCCCCCGCCCAGCCGAGGGCCACGCCTAGGGTTCCGCCAGCTGCGCCCAGCACCGCCGCCTCGATCAGCCACGCGCGCCGGATCACCGCCTCCTCCACGCCCAGCGAGCGCAGGACGGCCGTCTCCGCGCGCCGCCGCACGACCGCGCCGTCAAGCGCCTGGAAGATCAGGTAGAGCCCCACCAGCAGCGCCAGCAACGAGAGGACGGTGAGGTTGTAGCGGAACGCCCGCGTCATCTCGGCCGCGGTCTCGCGGCGCGCCCCCGGGGTCGTCACTTCCCAGCGCGGCTCCGCGCCGGCCAGACGGGTGAGCAGCGCCCCGACCTCGGCCTGGCGTTCCGCCCGCCGGGGCCCCGGGGCGAGGATCACCTCCACGCGGTCCAATTGCCCCGGCCGGCCCGTGAGCCGCTGGAGTTCGGGCAGGTCGAGGACAATGAGGCCCGGGGGCGGGGCGGGTCCTCCCGGCGCGGCCGGAATCACCCCGGCCACCGGCAGGCGGTGCACGCGTTCGTGGATCAGCAGCTCGAGGACGGCCGGCGGGGCGAGGTCGGGGCTCACCCACAGCTGGGGTCCCGCCCGGAAGCGGTTCCAGAATTCCGCCGCGTCGCCGCCGGCTCGCTCAGCCCCCGCCGCGTCGCCGCCGAGCAGCCGTGCGCCCGGTCCGCCCGCCTGGGCGAGGTTGGCGAGGGCGATCAGGTCGAGGCCGAGCACCGTGTAGGCTGGGCGGCCGAAGCCGGGGGCGGCGTCCTCCGGCGCGGGGGCCGCGGCGGTCGTCTCCACCACGGGCAGCAGGTGCGCCGGATGGTCGGCCAGCGCGGCCTGCAGTTCCGCGAGCACCGTCTCGGGCAACGTCCCGGCGGGCGGCTGCAACACCCAGTCGCTGCGGCCGGCTAGGGCCTCGGTGAAGTGGCTGAAGCTCGCCACGGCGGCGCGGTTCGCCAGCCGGATCGCGAGGAACACGGCCACACCGAGCGCCACGATCGCCACCAGCGCCGCCGTCTGCCGTGGCGCCAGCCGGGCGTGCCGCAAGGTGAAGCGCGCGAGCAGCAGCGCGAGGACCGGCCGCGTGCCGCTCATCGCTCGATGCTCCCGTCGCGCAGGCGGATCCGCTCGTGGCAGACGGCCGCGGCCTCCTCGCTGTGGGTCACCAGCACCAGCGCCGTGCCGGTCTCGTCGGAAAGTTCCCGCAGCAGCGCCAGCACGCGCGCGCCCGCCGCGGAGTCGAGGTTGCCCGTGGGCTCATCGGCCAACAGGAGCGCCGGCCGGTGCACGAGGGCCCGTGCAAGCGCCACCCGCTGCTGCTCGCCGCCCGACAGCTCGCCGGGCCGCGCCCCCGCCCGTGATTCCAGGCCGACCCGCGCCAGCAACGCCGCGACCCGCGCCTCCCGCTCCGCCCGCGGCACCCCGAGCAGCTGGAGCGGCAATTCCACATTTTCGGCCGCGCTCAGCGTCGGCAGCAGATGAAAGAATTGGAACACGGTGCCGATCCGCTCCCGCCGCAGCCGCGCGAGTCCCGCCGGGTCCGCCCCGTCGAGGGTCCGGCCCTGCAGCCACACGCGGCCCGCGTCCGGCCGGTCTATCCCCCCCAGGCAGTTGAGCAGGGTCGTCTTGCCGCTGCCGGACGGGCCGGTCAGAGCCACCCGCCGCCCAGCGGCCACCGTAAAGGACACGCCGCGGAGCACCGGGCGGCCCCCGTAGGCCTTGACCACGTCCTGCACGACAAGGGCCCCCGCGGCAGCCGGGGAGGGAAGGGCGGGCGAAGGTTCTTGGGCAGGCACCCCCTTGGTACGGACGAATCGCGCGGCGGACGCGAATTTTTCCCGGCCCGGCGTTGCGTTTTGGGCGCCCGGCCGCAGCGTCACCTTCGGGCCCTTCGGGTCGTCTTTCTGACCGTGCGCCGCCTTACCACCCCAACCCTGCTCGCCGCCCTCGCGTTCACGCTGCCCGCCCCGGGGCTGGCCGCGGCGCGCCCGGCGGAGACGCTGGCCGCCTACCACGGCCGGGTGCGCCCGATCCTCGAGAAGCACTGCTACGATTGCCACGGCAACGGCATCGCCAAGGGCGGGGTCACCCTCGACGCCTTCGCCTCCGACGCCGAGGTCACCGCCCGCCCGGAGCTGTGGCACGCGGTGCTGCGGAATGTGCAGGCCGGCCTGATGCCGGTGCACGAGGAGGGTATTCCCCGCCCTTCGGCGGACGAGATTCGCACCCTCGCCGACTGGATTAAGTATGGGGCGCTCGGCATCGACCCCGCGGACCCCGATCCCGGCCACGTGACGGTGCGCCGCCTCAACCGCGTCGAGTACCGCAACACGATCCGCGACCTACTGGGCCACGATTTCAACAGCGAGGTCGAGTTCCCCCCGGACGACAGCGGGGGCGGTTTCGACAACAACGGCGAGGTCCTCACGGTTTCCCCGTTGCACCTGGAGAAGTACCTCGCGGCGGCCGAGACTATCGTCGAGAAGGCCGTCCCGCGCGTCGCCCGCATCCTCAAGGAGCGAACCTACCCGGGACGGGAATTCCGCGCTGAGGGCGGCGGGGCCTCCGGCGACCAGCTCAACGCCCGCCGCGCCGTAACCGTCACGCGGGCCCTGACGGTCGACACGGCGGACCGCTACCGGATCGTCTTCGACCTGGAGACGCGCGGCACCTTCGACTTTGACCCGAGCCGCTGCCGCCTGATCGCGCGCGTCGACGGCCGCGAGGTCTTCACCGAGGAGGTCGCCTGGTCCGAGCGCCGCTCCCTCCGCCGCGAGGTCGAGGTGGAGTGGGCGGCGGGCCGGCGCGAGATCAGCTTCGAGGTCGTCCCGCTGGCCCCGGCCGCCGCGCCCCCGGGGGAATCGCGCGCGCAGAGCGTGCCGGGGCCGACCAGTGTCACGCTGCGGGTCTCCGGCGTCACCGTGCAGGGCCCCCTCGACCCGCGCCATTGGCTCTCGCCGGAGAACCACGCTCGGTTCTTCCCGGAGGGCCCGGCCCCGGCGGATATGGAGCTGCGAGACCGCTACGCCGGGCGGATCCTCGGTGATTTCGCGCGGCGCGCCTTCCGACGCCCGGTCGAGCCGGCGCGGGTGGAGCAACTCGTGGCCCTCGCCCGCGCGGTCTACGCCGGTCCCGGCCGGACCTTCGAGGAGGGGGTCGGCCGCGCGATGATGGCTGTGCTCGCTTCGCCGCGCTTCCTGTTCCGCGTCGAAGGCTCGGTGGGTCCCGCCAGCGGCCGCTCGGTCCCGCTCGACGACCACGCGCTCGCCACGCGCTTGTCCTATTTCCTCTGGTCCTCGATGCCCGACGCGGAGCTGTTCCGCCTCGCGGACGCGCGGAAACTGCGCGCCGACCTGCCCGGGCAGCTCCGGCGGATGCTGGCGGACCCGAAGGCGCAGGCGTTCGTCCGCGACTTCACCGGGCAGTGGCTCCAGGCCCGCGACATCGAGTCCGTCCCGATCAACGCGCGCGCGGTGCTCGGGCCGGACGCGCCGCGCAACCGCGACGGGCGGGTCGAGTTCGACGGCCCGTTCCGCCGGCTGATGCGCGCCGAGACCGAGGCCTACTTCGCCCATCTCCTGCGCGAGGACCGGGATCTCGTCGAGGTGGTCGATTCCGATTACGCCTTCCTCAACGAGAAGCTGGCGACCCACTACGGCGTCCCGGGAGTCACGGGCGAGGAGCTGCGCCGGGTCGCGCTCCCGCCCGGCAGTCCCCGCGGGGGCGTGCTCACGCAGGGCACGGTGCTGGCAGTCACCTCGAACCCGACGCGCACCTCGCCGGTGAAGCGCGGGCTCTTCGTGCTGGAGAACATCCTCGGCACGCCGCCGCCGCCGGCCCCGCCCGACGTCCCCGAGCTGGAGGAGGCGCGCAAGCTGTTCGCGGACCGCGAGCCCAAGCTCAGCGAGATGCTCGCCGCGCACCGCGGCAACCCGCTGTGCCACTCGTGCCACTCGCGGATGGACCCGCTCGGCCTCGCCTTCGAGAACTTCAACGCCCTCGGCGGCTGGCGCGACACCGACGCGCGGCAGCCGATCGATCCCGCCGGCCAGCTCGCCACGGGGGAGCGCTTCGCCGACCTCGCCGAGCTCAAGCGGGTGCTCGCCCGCGACCGCCGGGCCGACATCTACCGCTGCCTCGCCGAGAAGGTGTTCACCTACGCCCTCGGCCGCGCGGCCGAACCGGGGGACGCCCACACCCTCGACGCGATCACCGAGCGCCTGCTCAGCCGGGGCGGTCGCGCCACCGAGCTGCTCCTCGGCGTGATCGAGTCCCCGGCCTTCCAGCGCCGCCGCGCCCCGTCCGCCGCCGCCACCCTGACCCGCGTGGATGCCACTCGGGAGTAGACGCCACGCCCTTTCCGGTTACACTTTCCACCAGTAACCCCCGTTCCCCGATGCTCCCCCGCCACACCTCCCGACTGGGCCGCGCGCTTTCCGGCCGCGATGGCCTCACCCGCCGCCAGTTCCTCCGCGGGGTCGGGGCCTCGATCGCCCTGCCCGCGTTCTCCTCCACGTTGTCCGCCGCGCCCGCCGGTTCAGGGGCCGTGACGGCCACCGGAGCGCCCCTCCGCCTCGCCTTCGTCTATTTCCCCAACGGCGCGCACCAGGACAACTGGTGGCCGACCGGGGAGGGCAGCGCCTTCACCCTGGGCCGCACGATGGAGCCCCTGGCCTCCCTGCGCGGCTCGCTGCAGGTGCTCGGCGGCCTTGACCACAAGAACGCCACCGCGGGCAACGACGGGGCCGGCGACCACGCGCGGGCCAACGCGACCTTCCTCACCGGCGCGCGCGCCCGGAAGACGGACAGCACCGACATCCGCGTCGGCATTTCCGTGGACCAGGTGGTCGCCCAGCGCGTCGGCCACCTCACCCGGCTCCCGTCCCTGGAGCTTTCCTGCGACGCCGTGCGCAAGTCCGGCCGCTGCGACTCCGGGTACTCCTGCGCCTACCAGTACAATCTTTCCTGGGCCTCCGAGAGCACTCCGATGGCGCCCGAGCCCAACCCGCGGCTCGTGTTCGAACGGCTCTTCGGCGCCGGCGGCCCCGCGGAACGCCAGCGGAACTTCCATGCGCGCCAGCAGACGCAGAAGTCCCTCCTCGACTTCGTCCTCGACGATGCGCGCTCGCTCCAGCGCGACCTCGGGCGTGGCGACCGGGAAAAACTCGACGAGTACCTCACCGGCCTCCGCGCGATTGAGCAGCGCATCGAACGATCGGAGCGCTTCGGCGAGTTGCCCCGCGCGGAACGCGACACGCCCGCCGGCATCCCCGCCAACTTCGGGGATCACATGGACCTGATGTATGACCTGCTCGCGATGGCGTTCGAGACGGACTCGACCCGCGTCGCCACGCTGCTGCTTGCCGGCGACGGCAGCAATCGCGCCTTCCCGCAGATCGGCATCCCCGAGGGCCACCACTACTGCTCCCACCACCGCAATGACGCCGACCTGATGGACAAGATCGCGCGCATCGACCGGTACTATATGGAGCGTTTCGCGCGCTTCCTCACCCGCCTCGAATCCAAGCGCGACGTCGACGGCCGCTCGATCCTGCACAATTCGATGATCGTCTACGGGTGCGGTAATGCCGACGGCAACCGCCACACGCACCACAACCTGCCGATCCTCCTCGCGGGCGGCGGCGGCGGCACCCTCGAGCCCGGCCGTTTCCGCCAGCTCGGCGGGGTGCCGATGAGCAACCTGTTCCTGAGCCTCTCCGACCGGATGAGCGTCGAAGGGGTGGCCCGCATCGGCGACTCCTCCGGCCGCCTGCGCTCCGTCTGAGGCGGGGCCTCCGCCGGGGCAGCCCCGCCCCCGGCGCGCGTCCTCCCGCCGCGCCGT
>SYDD01000277.1 GCA_005786775.1 Opitutaceae bacterium | reverse complement strand
TCGTTCGCCGGCAGCGGCTGCTCCAGCGCCGCCACCCCGAGATCCGCCAGCCGCCCCGCGACCCGCCGCGCGGTGTCGACGTCGTAACCACCGTTCGCATCCGCCCAGACAAACGCCCCCGGCGCCGCGCGCCGCACCTCGGCCGCGACCGCCACATCCGCCGCCGGATCCCGACCCACCTTCAGGTTGAAATGCCGGAACCCCCGCTCCGCCGCCGCGGCCACCGCCGCCACCGCCTCGGCCGGCCCCGCGGCATCCACGGTCCAGCTCAAGGTCACCGCCCCCCGCCCCACCCTGCCCCAGGGAGCGGCCACCGCACGCCCCGCCCGTCGCCCCGCCAGATCCAGCAGCGCCAGATCAATCGCCGCCTTCGCGATCGGTTGCCCGGTCGAGAACCCCGGCGCGATCACCCGCCGCAGCAGGGCCTCGATCCCCGCCAGATCCTCCGGGTCCCACCCCAGCAGCGCCGGGCCCAGGTGCCGGTCGAGCGTCGTCCGCACGGTCTCCACCGTCTCGTAACTCCACGTCGGCGACGGCACCGCCTGCCCCCAGCCCACCGCGCCGTCCTCCGCCGTCAGCCGCAGCACCACGGTGTCGCGCGTCGGTCCCTTGCCGCCCCGCGCCGGCAGGTACTTGAACGCGCCCGTGACCGGATAACGCGCGAGGAAGGTCTCGACGGCGACGAGGGGAGCGGACATCGGGAAAGCCCCGGCACGCTGCGGCCGCCGCCGCGCGCTGGCAAACCCGGACTCCCGCCATGCTCCTCCTCCGCGCCAGCCTCGCATTCCTGGCCCTGCTCCCCTCGCTCCGCGCCGCCGCGCCGGAAACCGCCACGGGCGCGTCCGTGGCCCCGGCAACGCCCGCGGCGGCCGCCCGGCCCCGCGTGCTCTTCATCGGCAACAGCTTCCTCTTCGGTTCCGGCTCCCCCGTCCGCGGTTACCGGGCGCACACGGTCACCGACCTTAACCAGGCGGGCCTCGGCGGCGTGCCGGCGCTCTTCCGCGCCTTCGCGGAGCAGGCCGGGCTAGACTTCGACGTCAGCCTGGAAACCGCCTCGGGGATGGGGCTGGACTACCACCTGCGCGAGAAGGCGGCCTTGATCGGACGCCCTTGGGACCTCGTGATCCTGCAGACCCACAGCCTGCTCGACCGCGAGCGGCCGGGCGACCCCACCCTGTTCCTCGCCTCCGCCCGGGGCCTCGCCGAACTGCTGGAGCGCCACCGCCCGGGCGTCGACCTCCGCCTGATCGCCACCTGGGCCCGGGCCGACCAGGTCTACCCCGCCGGCGGCGCGTGGCACGGCCAGGGCCTCGCGGCGATGACCCGCGACCTCCGCCGCGCCTACGACCAGGCCGCCGCCACCTCACCCCGCTTCACCCGCGTGATCCCGGTCGGTGAGGCTTGGCTGCGGGCGATGGACGCGGGCATTGCCGACCGCAACCCCTACGACGGCATCGCACCCGGCCAACTCAGCCTCTGGACCCATGATCATTACCACGCCAGCACGGCTGGCTACTACCTGCAGGCCCTCGTGATCTTCGGGGACGTCACCGGGCTCGACCCCGGGTCGCTCGGGCCTGACGAGCAATGCGCTTTCGACCTCGGTCTTTCCAAAACGCAAGCCACCGCTTTACAACAGGTAGCTCGCGACGAACTCGCCGCCGCAAGCCCACCTACCTCGCTCCGCCCCTTCGCGACCCGGGCCCGCCCGCGTAGCCCGGTCCGCTGAGGGCACCACCAAGCGGCTATCTCCCGCGGCGGAAGGTGAATCGGCCGACAAAATGTCGGCCCGATTGACAGTTTGCCGCGAATTTCCCGTTGCCAACCAAGCCTTGGCTTGATTTTTTATTCCTTAAAACTATATCTATCATATATTAATAAACTATTTGGTTTACCGTAAGCCAGGTCGGCACGCAAACTGCATACCCGTTCGCATTCTGACTACGTAGTGTCCGTCCACCGGACGCCCCGTGACCCCCATGATTCTCGTCCTCAAAATTGCCGCCTTCATCTTCTTGGCCGGAGCCGGGCTCGCCTACTGGCTCTGCCACCGGGCCCCGGAAGGCCAACAGGACAGCCGAGGCTTCCGCCCCCAATTCGATGAGGGAGCGGAGGGCTGACCCGTCGGGGTTCCCTCCCTACCGCGCCGTCCGCGCCCTGCCACCCTCCCCTGTCCGGGGCCTTTGCTGAGGTCCGGCGCCGCGGTGCGCGGCGCAAGCCCCGGCAGCGTCTCTCTGCCCGCGCGCCCGCCTACCGCGGTGCGGCGGGCATCGTTCGCATCGCTGAGGGGCAAGCCTGCCCCGAGCTGAAGCCAAAGCCGTGTGTCCATGGGCGGAGCTACGTAATCGCGCTACGTGAAAGCCGCAGCACGGTACGCTCGCGCACCCCCGGCCGGTAAAAGTGAAATGTTTGTAAATCACTTCGGCCCGCTCCCTCGCAGCCCCCGCATTACTCTCCCGGACAAACGCCATCGCCCTTCTTTAACGAGAAATTGACATGCGCCAACCGAACCTGCCCCTCCCCGCCTGGAAGCGCTCCTTGGACCTCCTGTTCTGCGCCGCGGTCTTCCCGATCTTCACACTGGTGACTCTGTTCATGGCCGCGATGGTGCGGCTGACCTCCCCCGGCCCCGTGCTCTTCAAGCAGGAGCGCATCGGCCTCGGCGGGCGCCGGTTCAGGATCTATAAGTTCCGCACGATGCACGTCGCCGCCGACACCCGCGGCCATCAACAGCACTTTACGGCGCTGATGACCAGCAACGCCCCGATGCAGAAGCTCGACGCGAAAGGCGACTCCCGCCTGATCCTAGGCGCCTGGCTGATCCGCGCCACCGGGCTCGATGAACTGCCGCAGATCATCAACGTCCTCCGCGGGGAGATGAGCGTCGTGGGCCCCCGTCCCTGCATTCCCTACGAATTCGCGCAGTTTACCCCCGACCAGCGCCGCCGCTGCGAGAGCGTCCCGGGCCTCACCGGGCTCTGGCAGGTCTCTGGGAAGAATCGTACCACCTTCGAGCAGATGATCGCCTTCGACTGCGAGTACGGCCGCCGCCGTAGTCTCTGGCTCGACCTGAAGATCATCGTGCTGACCCCAGTCGCACTGCTGGTCCAGGTCTGCGATCAAATCCTGGGACGCGCCCGCCCAGCACCCGCCGCGCCTAGGGAACCGGCAAAACTTGACTCCAAACCAGCCTTCGATGCCGCCGAGCCGGCCAGCGCGAGCATCGCCCGCTAAACCGGCCACCGGCCGGATACGCCTCAGCGGTCTCGCTCCGTGCGCGCCAGCCGCGCATTGAACGCGGCGATCAACTCCAAGTGCTCCGGTGCCTCGGAGCCGTCGTGATGCAGCAGACCGGAGCCGAAGGGCGGGCGCTCGGCCGGCTCATCGCGCCAGCGCCCCCAGCAATAGCCCACTGCCGCCGGATGGGCGGCCAGCCGGTCCAACGCCGTGCGCGCCCGGCGCAGCATGCGCTCCACTCCGGTCGTACGATCTCGTCTCCCACCCGGGCCAGCCGCGCGGAATTCCGGCGCCCCCCAGCCCACGCCATCCGCCAGAAAGGGATGCGGCGAGTCCAGCGGCGG
>SYDD01000039.1 GCA_005786775.1 Opitutaceae bacterium | reverse complement strand
CTTGACCCACTCGGGATCGTCGCGGAAGCCCTTCCACGCGGCGGCGGCCGCCTCGCGGCTCGGATAGGCCAGGAAGTAGATCAGGGTGGTGCCGGCGCCCGCCTTCTCGTCAACCGGATGGAAGTACCCGAGGTTGGTCATGCCCTGCCGGGCAAAGATGGCCCGGGTGTGGTCGCGGAAGCGCGCGTCCAGGGCGGACAGCTTGCCGGGGGCGGCGACATAGGTGCGCAGCTCGAAGACGCGCTCCGCCCCGCCGTTGCCCGCGTCCATCGGTGCGGTGAAGTCGGTGGCGGTGAGGTAAACCGACTCGATGCCGGCGACGATCTTGCCCGCGGCCTCCGTGGCCTTGGCGACAGCGCGCCAGTCGGGATCAGCGAGGAACCCCTGCCAGGACGCCTTGGCCGCCTCGCGGCTGCGGTGGCGGAGCAGATAGATGAGCTTCTCGGCGCCGCCGTCCTTGGCATCGGCGGCCACCCAGTAGCCGACGTTCACCATCCCATGGCGCTCGAACAGGCGTGTGGTGTGCTCGCGGAAGCGGGCCAGCACCGCCTCGCCCTTACCCGGGGCGGCAACGTAGGTGCGAAGCTCGTACACGGTGCCGGGCGCCTCGGCGGGTACGGCGGCGGAAGCGGGGAGCAGCGCCAAGCAGGGCAGGAGCGCGCTGAGACGGAGGAAGCGGGGGAGGTTCATGGGGATCCGGAACAGGCTTGCGGCTGCCCGGGCGGAGTCAAACCCGGGAGCACAAGCGGACGCGGCGTGTGCAGCTCCGCGAGGAAATCGGGGCAGGCCACCGCCACCGGCGAAGAGGCCAGGAACTGCTCCGCCAGCTCTTTGCGCCCTCGCAGGCGAAGACTCGCGTACACGTGGAGCTCAAACTGGAGCTCAAGCTCGCGTCGCGCGGCGTCCAGCCCCAGCAACCCGAGCAGAAATAGGAGAGCTTCGATGGTGGAGAAGCGCCCTCCCGCCTGCTGAGCCCGGAGCCAGTAGCGACTCTCCCCGCGCATGGGAAGGCCCACCACCCGCCCCCAGCCCGCGAGGTCCGGCAGCATCCCCGTGGCTTCACTCCACACCCCGTCCAGCAAGACGGCCTGAACCGTCGCCGGATCCGCGTCCGCTGGCGGCGGATGGCCGTGGGGGTGCAAGATCCAGAGCTCGCGCCCCGGCCGGCGGATCTCTTCTGCCGCGAGACGGCGCTCCCTCCGCCAGAGGTGAAGGCGCGCGGCGGGGAGGGTCCGCTGGATGAGGTGCCCGGTGCTGGTGGGCCGGAAATGCTCGCGGTGGTGCATTAGCACGTCGACCGCAAGGGGAACCTCGACCGTACGCGCGGCGGCGCAGACGCACCAGCGCACCGTAAGCCGGCAGCGCGGGCACCGCACGGCGTTGCCCAAGGGAGGCCGGCCCATCGCGCGTCCCGCTTAGGGGAACTTCTTCTGTCGGATGAACTCGACGTCGAACGACTGGCCCATCTGCGGCTGGTTGTACTTGCCCACTAGCCGGTCGCCGTCCGCCGCCAATCCGAGCACGTAAGTCGCTCCCGGGTAACCCGTGTCATTCAGCTCGACCACCACCTGAGTACCCTCCGCGCCGCGCAGCCAGATCGATCGGGAGACATTGATCGACTTCGGGTTGAAGTACGCGGCCTGCACGATGCCGCTACGGTCGGCGCCGCGCAGTTCCAACACGTAAGTCCCATCGGAGCGGAGCCAGCGCCCCAACATCCGCAGCACGTCCGCCGGCGCGCCGGGATCAGCCGCGGCCTCGACTTTGGCCGCCTTCGGTGTCGTCGCAGGCACAACCACCTCCGGAGCAGACACGCGCCGCCCGTCGCCGTCGCGAGTGCAGCCGGCGGCAAATGCCGCGAACGTGCCAAGGATAAAGAGCAGCGCCGCGGAGAGGCACGCAGAGGGCCGGGCAGGGTTAACCATCGCGTGAGTCCAACGGCTAAGCGGCCCCGGCGCAAGCGCAGCGCAACCAGCTCACCGTACCTCGTAAACCTCGATGAGGCCGACCCCGCCACCGATCCCGGATGGCACCAGCGCAGCCGTGTACGCGCCGGCCGGCAACGTCACCAGCAGGGCGGAATCCGCCGCCATACCGGAAACGGGAAACGCCCCGGCCCGCGCCGCCGCTTCCCTTAACGCCCCGGCGTTGGGCGCAGACGCCCAGCCCTGATTCTCCGCCAGTACCCCGTTCGCCCCCGCCAGCACCAGCCGCGGGGCCGCGACCGCCTCTCCCACTCCGAACGCCAGTAGCGAAGGTCCGACGGCGCGGACCAGCATCGTCAGCGCCTGCTCGCCGCGCACTACGAAGCCGGCGGTCAACACGCCCCGCGGGGCGAGACGCGCCCGCGTGGACAGGTTCGCCAATGCCCCGGTACTCCCCGCGAGGGCGTACACCTCCAACAGCGCCTCCCCCGGTAGCGATACGCTGGGCACGGGACAGGAAAGCAGGAAGGTACCGGGCTCCATCGCAGCAATCAGGCCCGCGTCACGGCTGCCCGGCGCAAGCGGGAACGCGCCCGCGGCGGCCGCCGAGGGGCTGAGGATGGCCGGCCAGTCATCGTTGGCCGCCAGCAGCACGCCGCCAGCGGTCCGCAACTCTAGCGCCGGATCGACCAAAGCTCCCGCTACGCCGAAGGGTTCTAGGCCGGGACCCACCGCGCGCGCCAGCAAGCGCATCGGGGCCCCGCGCACCGCCAAGCCGGCGACGAGTTGATCCTCCCCCGCCCCAGCCGACGCCCGCACCGAAAGGTTCACCAGTTCTCCCGGCGCGCCTGACCCCACGGTCACCGCGACGGGCGCGGAGGTGACGGTGCCGCGCGCATTGGCCGCGGAGACCGTGTACCGGGCCGACACGCCCTCTACTCGGAGCGCCGCCCCCGTCGCGCCCCCAATCCGCTCGCCGTCCCGGCTCCATTGGTAGGTCAGGCCTCCGCCCTCCGCCGCGGCCTGTAACCAGCCCGTGCCGCCAGGCGCCAGCCGCAGCGCCCACGGCTCGTGCCGGAAAACAGGCGCACCCTGCAAGG
>SYDD01000276.1 GCA_005786775.1 Opitutaceae bacterium | reverse complement strand
CGCAGGCGGGACGGAGCCGCTGCCGGCGTTCGTCGATGAGAACACCCTGCTCTGGGCCCTACAGCGGCGGGTGGGCGATGTGATCGACTACACCGACGAGAATGGCCGGAGCTTCGGCGTGCGGATCGCCGGGGTGCTGCGGGATTCGATCTTCCAAGGTTACCTGATCGTGGACGAGGCGGCGTTTCTGGCGCGGTTCCCGTCCCATCCCGGGCCGACCGTGTTTCTGGTGGATGCCCCGGCTGCGGCGGACCTGTCGGCGCTGCAGGGTCGGTTGCGTTCGGCGGCGGCGGACGCGGGCGGGCGGGTGGAGACGACGCGGGACCTGTTGGCGGCGTTCCACCGGATCGAGAACACCTACCTGGCGATCTTCAACGTGCTCGGGACCCTCGGAGTGATCTTGGGCAGCCTGGGGCTGGCGATCGTCGTGGCGCGCAACCTGCGGGAGCGGCGGGGGGAGTTTGCGGTGCTGGCGGCGATCGGCCTACCGCCGGAGGTGCTGGGGCGAATGGTGCGGGCGGAGTTCAGCTGGCTCGTGACCCGGGGCGTGTTTCTCGGGGCCGCGGCGAGCGCCCTCGCGACGGCGCCCGTGTTGCCGGACCTGCCGGCGGGGCCGACCGCGGCGTTGGTCGTAGGCCTGCTGGGCGGGATTCTGGGCCTCAATTACCTGAGTGGCTGGCTGGTCTTCCGGGCTGCCCTCCGGGATCTGCGCCCGGGGATGGGCGAAGGCTGAGGCGCCAGCCCTCGCGGCGGATGGGGTCAGCCGGTTACTTGTTAGCTGGACTCCCGGCGTCGGGAAGGAACCGCCTGACGAGTAACAGGCTGACCCCTTCGCCGACAACCCCGCGGGTCACTGCAACCAGCGCGCCAGCCAGGCATGCGCCTCGCCGAACCAGAAACGGCTGTTCTCCCCCTTCAGGATCCAGTGATTCTCGTCCGGGAAGGAAATCAGCCGCGACGGCACCTGCAGGCGCTGCAGGTACGTCCAGTACTCGTAGGTGTTGTTGGCCGGCACCCTGTAATCTAGGTCCCCGACCGTCAGGAGCACGGGCGTGCGCCAGCCAGTGCCCTTCGCGTGGTTGCCCGCGAGCCGGACCGGGTTTTGCTCCCGCCACACCGACCCCTGTTCCCAGACCGGCCCGCCATTGTTCAGCTCCCGCGGGTAGACCGCGTCGCTCGTCGCCCACTGGGTCTCAAGGTTGATCAGGCCGGCGTGGCTGATCAGGCAGCGGAACCGGGTCGTGGTAGCCTGCAGCCAGTTGGCCAGATGCCCGCCATAGCTCGCGCCGGCCGCCGCGAGGCGGGCGCCGTCGATAAACGGGTAGCGCGCGAGGGCCTCGTCCACCCCCTGCAGGATCTCTTCCGCAGGTCCCTGCAACGGGTCACCTTGGATCGCCTGCCCGAACTCCTCACTGTACCCGCTGGAACCCTTGTAGTTCGTGAGCAGGAGCACGTACCCGGGTGACGCCAGCAAATGGTAATTCCAACGGATGCCCCACGCGTCCTTGAACTGCGGCGCGGGACCACCGTGGATCACGACGAGGAGCGGGTATTTCCGGTCCGGCGAAAAGCCCGGCGGCCGCACGATCAGGTTGTGGATGGTGCGCCCCTCCCGGCTGCGAAACGTGAAATGCTCCGGCACCGCCAAATCGAGCGGCTGGAGGCGACTGGCGTTGAAGCGCGTGAGCGCGGTCACCGTCCCCGCTGCCGGATCGATCCGCACCACCTCCGGCGGTTGCCCGGCGTGATCCAGGTTCGCGACGAGGAACCGGCCCGCCCGCCCCAGCCCGCTGAAGCCACCGCGTGCGGGGAGGCCCGTCGCCCGCGCAGCCCTGCCCCCGGCCGGCATCGCGTACAACCGCACCTGATGCCCGTCCTCCGCCGTCAGGAACAGCTGGTCGCCCGCCTGCACCGCGCGGGTGACGGAACGGTCCAGCTCCCGCGTGAGCACCTCCCGCCCGGCCGCCTCGAACGGCCACGGGAAGACCGCGACCCGGTTATGATGGTAGGTCTTGCCGTCCCCGCCCGGGGTCAGGGCCACGCGCAACGTCCGCCCGTCCTCCGAAAACTCGGGCTCGTCGTAGGAGTCCCCGTCGCGCGTCAGGGCCCGCGGTTCCCCGCCCTGGAGGTCCACCTGGAACAACTGCGCCGGCACGCTGGCGTAGGCGCCTCGGTGGCGCGCCGTCGTCGCGACGAAGACCACTGCCCCGCCGTCAGGCGTCCACGCTGCGGGCAAGTACTCGCCGGCATCTCCCTGTCTTCCTCCGAAACCCGGTTCCGCCACCAGCTTCGTGCCCGCCAGCAGGTCGCGCGCCTTGGCACCCGGCTTCGCCTCCTGCACCAGCAGGTGGCCCCTCCGGTCGTCCAACCAGCGGTCCCAATACTTGACCGGAAACGAATCGTAGACGCGCGCCGTGTGCTTGCGGTCCTTGACCGCCTGGGCGGCCTTGCGGTTGGCCTCCTCATCCGCGGCACCGGGGTGGACCTCGCTCACGAAGAGCAGTTTTGTCCCGTCCGGACTCCACCGCGGCTGGCGGGCGCCGGTCACCACCTCCGTGATCCGTCGCGCCTCGCCGCCGGCCGCCAGGTCGATCACGTAAATCTGCGTTGCCTCATCGCCTTGGCGCTGGGCGGAGAACGCGATCCGCGTCGAATCGGGGCTCCACGCCACGCCGCTCTCGGCGGCCTTGTCGTGGGTGATCTGCCGCGGCTCCGCGGACCCGTCCACGGGCGCCAGCCAGAGGTCCGAGGTTTGCGCCTTGGCCTCGTAGGCGGGTATCGTCACCGGAAAAACCACCCGCTGGCCGTCCGGGCTGGGCACCGGCGCCCCCACCCTGCGCATCAACCAAATGTCCTCGTGGGTGACGGCGCGGCGGCCGCCCTCGGCGGCGACCAGCGGGGCGAGCAAACACAGGGCCGCAGCGAGGGGGCGGAGGTTCATCGGGGCAACAATTCCAACCCGTGCCCCCGATCCAACGCAAAATCACGCGGGACGCGGATTGACGGGGTCAGTCGGCTGATTGTTGATTTCCGCCTATGGCGGCAGCCGCTGGGTGCTCAGCCGGTTCACGGCTCGCGCGCAGATTCAACAATTAGCGGATGACCCCTTCGCCAGCACCCCCGCCTCCGGCGAAAGGGCACCCGTCATTTCTGCTCCCAATTCTCGAGCCGCAGCCCCGGGATGCGGGAGAATTCGGCCAAGTTGCGGGTCACCAGCGTCGCTTCGAGGAGAAGGGCGTGGGTCGCGATGATGGTATCCCGGTCCCCAATCTTCATCCCGGAGGATTCGAGCCGTGCCCGCACCCCGGCGTAAACCCGGGGAAAATCCGGCCCAAGTGGGGCGACCTCAAGCTGGTCGCGCAACGACTCCACCCGGCGCACGAAGCGCGTGGTACCCGACTGGAGGCGCGCCTTTTCGGCCCCGAACTCCAACTCGGCCATCACCATCACGGAAAGCCGCAAGGAACCCGCGGCGAACTCAGATTGCATCCGCGCCGAGAGGCTCGCGGATTTACCGGAGAGGTAGGCCGAGAACGCGTTCGTATCCGGCAGGTAGATCATTCCCAGTCGCGTCGCAGGCTGGGGGCCGCGTTGGCCTCGATCACCGGGAAATCGGGACAACTGCCGCCGAGAGCGGCGAAGGCCTTCACGCGCCGGGCGTGGGCGGACTCATCGTGTACCGTAAACCCATCCGCCGTCTTCACCAGCTTGACCACGCTGGAGCGGAGGCGGAACGCCTTGGGCAGGCGCAGGGCCTGGGAGTTCCCCGACTGGAAAACTTTGGCGGTGGCGACAGACACGGATATACGGTGCATACGCCCCGCTGGGCGGTCAAGCGGGATTCCCGTCCGAACTTGCGCCGGACACCCTCCCGCTCCCGGCGGACAGCAGACGCAGCGCGGCGTCCCGCGGAAAGGTGTCCTCCAGCGGCATACAGACCGTCCCGCTCAGCTCCACGCCCAGCAGCAACGGATCGAGTTCCGGGGTGACCGGCTCCGCCTCGTGCCGCAGCTGCAGCATCCAGCTGAACTCCTTGATCGTCCCGAGCACGGAACGACTGCAGGTCTTGGCGACCGCGATGGTGCCCATCGCGCCCACCTCCCGCTCCACCGCCCGCGTGTCCGCCCCGAGGTGAAGCAACAACCGCCCGACGGCCGGCCCCAGCCGCTCTGGCAGCGTGGCGTACGGCGCGGCGGGGAGGACGACCCCGAGCCGAGATAGAGCGCTCACGCAGAGCACCAGCCGGCAGCGGCCCAGCGTCAGGTCAGCGGCATACCAATCACCCAGCCGCGTGTCGGAACGCAGCGCGGTCTCGGCCAGTTGCAGGCGAAGTTTGGCCGCAAGCCGCACGGTCGGACGCCAGATCACCATTCGGCAGAGGTTACACATCCGCAGGAAT
>SYDD01000275.1 GCA_005786775.1 Opitutaceae bacterium | reverse complement strand
TCGAAGATCTCGATGATGTTGGCGGCCAGGACCGGCGAGGCGAAGAGCTGCACAGGCATAACTGACTGGAACCGTTGCCCGCTTTGGCCGGGCGCAGCAACGGAAAACCCGGTGGGAGCCGAATGAAGTTGCCGCGCGCGCCCGCGGCGGCTTGTTCCGACCCTCCGTCATGTTCCGCGCCCGCACCCTCCGCCAGCTCGCCGCCCGGCCCGCCCGACCCCGCCGCGCCCTCGTCGGCTTCGACGGGTTCGTCGACTCGATCGTGACGCCGGTCGGACTGCGCCGCGGTCCGGGTGAGGATTTCACGCCCGTCCCGACCCTCGCCGAGCTCGGAGCGCGGATCTCCGCCGCCGCTGGGATGAGCACCAACCTCGAGTTGTACCCGCGCGGCGACAAGCTGGGCGGCAACGGCCCGATCATGGCGAACGCGCTGCTCGCGCTCGGCAGCGAGCTGACCTACGTGGGCGCGCTGGGACGGCCCGCCGTGCACCCGGTTTTCGCCGACCTCGCGGCGCGGGCGCGGACCTACTCCCTCGCGGACCCGGCCCATACACTCGCGGTCGAGTGCCGCGACGGGAAGCTGATGCTCGGCCGGATGCGCAGCCTCGACGAGATCACCTACCCGCGTCTGGTCAAGGTCGCGGGCGAGGACGCGCTGCGGGCGGAGCTAGGCGGGGCCTACCTCGCGGCCTTTGTCAACTGGACGATGATCCCGCACCTGACTTCCGTCTTTCGCGACCTGCGCGCGCGGATCGTCGCGGGCCTGCCGCCGGTGGCGGGCGGGAGGCGGTACTTCTTTGACCTGGCGGACCCGGAGAAGCGGGCCGTGGCGGACCTGCGGGCAGCGCTTGCAGAGATCGCGGCGTTCGCGGCGCACGGGCGGGTGACCCTCGGCCTGAATCTGAAGGAGGCGCGCCAGGTGGCCACGGCGCTCGGGGAAGCGGAGCCGGACGAGGACGAGGCCTCGCTGCGGGGTGCGGCGCAGGCGCTGCGGACGCGCCTCGCGGTCGACACCGTCGTGATCCACCCGCGGGCGAGCGCAGCGTGCGCGGGACCGGAAGGCACCGCGTGGGTGCCGGGACCTTTCACCGCGGAGCCGCGCCTCACCACCGGGGCGGGCGACCACTTCAACGCCGGGTTCACCACCGGCCAACTTCTGGGCTTCGACGCGGAGGGGTGTCTGACCCTAGGCGTAGCGACGAGCGGACACTACGTGCGCACCGGCGAAAGCCCGGACCTCGCGCAGCTCGAAACCTTCCTCGCCAACTGGCGCTGAGCCCGCCATCACCCTGCCCATGCCGCTGCCGTACAAGCCTGCCGGGCGCCTCATCTCCTTCGAGGGATCGGAGGGGGCCGGCAAGTCCACCCAGATCGCCCGGCTCGCGGCGCAGTTCCAGCAGGCGGGCCGCGAGGTGCTCACCACCCGGGAGCCGGGCGGCACCGAGATCGGCGAGCAGATCCGCAACCTGCTCGTCCATAACTCCAAGGGCGACGAGATGTGCGCCGAGACGGAGCTCCTGCTCTTCGCGGCCGCCCGCGCGCAACTGGTGCGCGAGGTGATCGCCCCCGCGCTCCTCCGCGGCGCGATCGTCCTGAGCGACCGGTTCCTCGACTCCTCGACCGTCTATCAGGGCATCGGCCGGAACCTGGCAGCGGATCCGGTGAGCCAGATCAACCGCTTCGCCGTCGGCAATGTGATGCCGGACCTGACCGTGGTACTCGACGTCCCCGAGGAGGTGAGCCTCGCCCGCCTGAAGCGCCGCGCCTCCGGCCTGCCGGACCGGATGGAGCGCCAGAACGTCGAGTTCTACCGCAAGGTGCGCGAAGGCTACCTCGTGCTCGCCCGCGGCCTGCCCGAGCGGTTCGTGCTCCTCGACGGCACCCAGCCCGAAGACGTGATTGAGCGCCGGATTCGCGCGGAAATCGCCGCGCGCCTTGGCTGCTGACGCCCGCGATGCCCCCGGTCCCCACCACCCCTTGGCCCGCCGCCCTGGAGGGCACGCCCTCCGCGGCGGTCATCGAGCAGGCGATCCAGCGCGGCCGCTTGGCGCATAGCCTACTCCTGCATGGCGACGATCCCACCACCCTCGCAGGCGTGGCGGCGGCGATCGCCGACCGGCTGCTGCGCGGCCCGGCCGCGGCCGCCGCGTTCGGCCCCGAGCAGCACCCGGACTGCTTCACCCTGCGCCCCGCGGGCAAGTCGCGCCAGATCTCCGCCGACGCGACGCGCGCCCTGATCACCAAGCTGCAGGTCTCCCCGGTGCTCGCGCTGGCCAAGGTCGCGATCCTCCACGAGGTGGACCGGATGAACACCGCGGCGGCGAACGTCTTCCTCAAAACCCTCGAGGAGCCGCCCCGCGACACCACGCTGCTGCTGCTCACCACGCGCCCGTATGCGCTGCTGCCGACGATCCGCAGCCGCGTGCTGATCTTCCGCTTCCCGACGGTGGGCAGCGCCGTGGCCGCGGACGGCTGGCCGGCGTGGCTGGAGGATTACCAGGCCTGGCTCGGGCGCCTCGTCGAGGGCGTGGGCGGGGACCGGAAGGCGGTGGCGGACCAGGTCCTCGGACTCTACGGCCTCGTGGCGCGCTTCAGCGCCGTGCTGGAAAACGCGACCGCGGAGGCCTGGAAGTTGGAGAAGGCGAAGCTCCCGGCGGAGCTGGACGACGACGAGCAGGTGGCGATCGAGACCGGCCTCGCCGTGGGCCTGCGCACGCGGCTGCTGGTCGAGATCGAGCACGCGACCCGCGCCTTCGCCCTGCCGCGGCTCCGGGAGGGCGACGAGCCCACCCGCCGCGCGCTCGTGGCGGCCGTGGGCCAGCTGGAGCAGGACACCGCCCTGCTCCGGCTGAACCTGAACGAGGCGGCGGCCCTCGAGGGGTTTCTCCTCGCGAGCCTCCGCGCCTGGAGCCGGCGCTGATCAGACCACCGTGCCGGCGGGCAGGTGGGTGTTCTTCGGCACCACGAGCACGCCGTCGCGGATGATGACCGAGCCGCTGACGTAGCTGCCGTCGGCCTTGCCCTGCGGAGAAAGCACGCAGCCGTCGCCGATCCGCGTGTTCTTGTCGATGATCGCGCCGGAGATCCGGCAGTTGCGGCCGATCCCGAGGTGCGGCCGGCCGGCGAGCCGGTTGGCGTCGTGCTGGCCCTCGTCCTCGTACTCGTCGTTGCCCATCAGGATCGAATCCTCGACGTGGCTGCCCTCCCCGATCACGCAGCGGACCCCGAGCACCGCGCGCTTGAGGCTCGAATCGGTGATGATGCAGCCGTCGCCGATGACGGCGTGGTCGATCTGGCAGCGGTTCACCTTGGAGGCGGGCAGGAAGCGCGCGTGGGTGTAGATCGGCGCCGAGGGATCATAGAAGTTGAAGGGCGGCAGCGGCTGCGCGAGCGCGAGGTTGGCCTCGAAGAAGGCGCGCACGGTGCCGATGTCCTCCCAGTAGCCCTCGAAGAGGTGGGCGAAGAGCTTCCGCTTCCCCAGCAGGCCGGGGATCACCTCCTTGCCGAAGTCGGTCATCGCGTTGTCGAGCGCCATCTCGAGCACGTAGCGGTTGAAGACGTAGATGCCCATCGAGGCCAGGCAGCGGCGCTCGGGGTTGGGCGTGAGCTCGGCCTCGAGGGCGGGGCTGACCGCCAAGCTCTCGATGACCGCGGGGTCCTTCGGCTTCTCGACGAAGCGGACGATGCCGTGGTCGTCCCGCACCTCCATCAGGCCCAGGCCGGCGACCTTGGAGACCGGTACCGGGATCGCGGCGATCGTGACGTCGGCCGCGTTAGCGAGGTGCTCGGCGATGATCCGGCGGAAATCCATCCGGTACAGCTGGTCGCCGGAGAGGATGAGCACGAGGTCGTGCGGGAAATTGCGGAAATGAAGCAGGTTGCGGCGGACGGCGTCGGCAGTGCCTTGGTACCAGTCGGAGCCGCGCTCCGTCTGCTCGGCCGCGAGGATATCGACGAAGCCGCCGCCGAAGGGGTCGAAGTGGTAGGTGCTCTGGACGTGGCGGTGGAGGGACTGCGTCTGGAACTGCGTGAGCAGGAACATCCGGTTGATGTCGCTGTTCAGGCAGTTGCTGATCGGGATATCGACCAACCGGTACTTTCCCGCGAGGGGCACGGCGGGCTTGCAGCGCTCGAGCGTGAGGGGTTGCAAGCGGGTGCCGCGGCCGCCGCCCATGATGACGGCAAGGACTCGTTTCTGGGTGTTCATCGGTGGACGGGCTTGCCCCACGTTTGCCCGCGCCCAAGCTTTCGCCAGCACTTTCTGGTATGACCCACGTCCTCGTCACCGGCGCCGCCGGCTTCATCGGCAGCCACACCGTCGACCAATTGCTGGCGGCCGGACACCGCGTCACGGCGGTGGACAATTTCCGGACCGGGCGCCGGGAGAACCTTGCGGGGGCGCTGCGCTCGCCGGCCTGCCAGTTGGTCGAGGCGGACGTCTCGGCCGAGGACGTGCTGGCGGGGCTCGTAACGGCGGGGCGGCCGGAGGCGATCGTGCACCTGGCGGCGCTGGTGAGCGTGCCGGAGAGCATCCGGGATCCAGGCCTGAATTTCCGGCTGAACGTCGTCGCCCCCCAGCGGGTGGCGGAGGCGGCGCGGGTGGGCGGCGTGGGGCGGGTGGTGTTCGCGTCTTCGGCGGCCGTGTACGGGGATGCGCCCCCGCTGCCGGCGGGAGAGGAAGCCACGAAGGCGCCGATCAGCCCCTATGGGGCGGCGAAGCTGGCGAGCGAGGCGCTGCTGCTGGGGCACGCGGCCGCGTTCGGCTTCACGGTGCGCTGCCAGCGGTACTTCAACGTCTTCGGGCCGCGCCAGGACCCGGGCTCGCCCTACTCGGGGGTGATCTCCCTCTTCGCCCGGCGGCACCGGGAGGGGACGGCGGTGATCCTCTTCGGCGACGGCGGGCAGACGCGGGACTTCATCTCGGTGCACGACGTGGCGCGGGCCAACGTGCTGGCGGCCACGGCGCCGGGGCTGGTGAGCGGGACGGCCAACATCTGTACGGGAAGGGGCACCTCGCTGCGGGAGGTGCTGGCGGTGTTTCAACGGCACTATCCGTCGGCACCGGCGCCGGCCTTCGCCCCGCCGCGCGAGGGAGACATCCGGCACTCGCGGGGCGATCCCGCTGCGGCGGCCGCCGCCCTCGGGTTCCGCGCTGCCGTGGCCGTCGAGGACGGCTTGGCCGAGCTGGCGGCCGGGGTCTAGCTGCCCCGCGCCGCCGCGCTTGCCTCCGCGGGCGTTTCCCCGCGGGATCGCGGCGCTCCATGCGCTCCCGCCTGTCCGCCCTGCTGCTGGCCTGCGCCACGTTGCACGCCGCGCCCGCCCCGGCGCGTCCCAACGTCCTGCTGATCCTCGCCGACGATCTCGGCGCCTCCGACCTGCCGAGCTACGGCAACCCGTTCCACGAGACGCCCCACCTCGATCGCCTCGCGCGCGAGGGCCTGCGTTTCACCCAGTTCTACGCGGGACCGGTCTGCTCCCCCACGCGCGCGAACCTCCAGTCCGGCCAGGACCAGGCCCGCTTCGGGATCACCCAGCACATCCCCGGTCACCGCCGCCCCTACGCGCGCCTGCGCGACCCGCAGGTGCCCGCGCAGCTGCCGCTGGAGGTCGTCACCTTCGCCGAGGCGCTCCGCGGCGCGGGCTACGCGACCGGCTATTTCGGGAAATGGCACCTCGGCGGTGCCGGCTTCGGCCCGCGCGAGCAGGGCTGGGATACCGCGGAGGAGTTCCAAGGGCACACGCGGGGCGAGCGCCGCGCCGCCGCGCACCTCGCTGACCGCGCCCTCGAGTTCCTCCGCCAACCGCGCCCCGGCCCGTTCCTGCTGCAGCTCTCCTTCTACGCGGTCCACATCCCGCTCACGACCACCCCGGAACTGCTCGCCAAGTACCAGGCCAAGCCACCGCGCCCGCCTTACCCGAGCCGCCCGGAATACGCCGGATTGCTCGAGGAGCTCGACACCGCCGTCGGCCGGGTTCTCGCGGAGCTCGACCGGCAGAGACTGACCGAGAACACCGTCGTGTGGTTTCTCTCCGACAACGGCGGGCTCGAGCACGAGCAAAGCGGGCGGATCGTCACCTCCAACGCTCCCCTACGCGGCGAGAAGGGCACGCTCTACGAGGGCGGCGTGCGCATCCCCGCGCTGGTGCGCTGGCCCGGCCGCGTTCCCGCTGGGGCCGTCTCCGCCACACCCGCGATCACCCACGACCTCCATCCGACGCTGCTCGCCCTCGCCGGAGCGGAACCGCCCGCTGGCCAGCCGCGCGACGGCGAGAACCTCGGTCTCGTGCTCACCCGTCCGGAAACCCCGCGGAGCAACGACGCCCTCTACTGGCACCTGCCGCACTACCACCACAGCACGCCGGCCAGCGCGGTGCGCCGGGGAACGTGGAAGCTGATCGAGTTCCTCGAGGACGGCCGGCTGGAGTTGTTCTCGCTGGCGGACGATCCCGGCGAGCAGGCCAACCTCGCGGCCCGTGAACCCGCCCGCGCCGCGGCTCTGCGAGCGGACCTCGACGCTTGGCGGCGCCGCATCGGCGCCCGGATGCCCGAGCCCAACCCGGACCACGACCCCGCGCGCGCCACCGAACTCGCGGGTCGCGCCGACCGGGAGCGAAGGAACCGCCGCTGAACCCCCTTCTCCACCCAATGCGCCTGACCGCCCTCCTCCTCCTCGCCGTCGCCGCCGCGCTCCCCGTTTCCGGGGCGGGCGCGGCCCGGCCCAACTTCCTGATCATCATCGCCGATGACCTGCACTGGCGCGACCTCGGTGTCACCGGCAGTCCTGACGTCAAGACGCCCCACCTCGATCGTCTCGCGGCGGAAGGGATGAACCTGCGCGCGTTCTTCACCCCGGCGCCGACCTGCTCGCCCCTGCGGCACGCGTTGTACACGGGCCTGTTTCCCATCCGCAGCGGCGCCTACCCGAACCACACGATGGTGGACCCGACGACGCGGAGCGTGTTCACCCACCTGAACGGGGCCGGCTACCGCACCGCGCTGCTTGGCAAGACCCACGTGTCCCCCGAGAGCTCATTCCCCTTCGAGCACCTGGGCCGGAGCGCGGATGACGCCGAGACCTGCGGGCGCTTCTTCCGCCGCGACCCGGCGCAGCCCTGGCTGCTGGTGGTGGCCTCAAACGACCCGCACGGCCCTTACACCCGCGGCCCCCGCGAGCAGTACGACCCGGCGCGCATCACCGTCCCGAAGTACCTCCACGACAACGCCGTCACTCGGCGGCACCTGGCCGGGTACTTCGCGGAGATCACCGCGCTCGACGGGCAGGTCGGCGCGTGCCTCGCGGCCCTCGACGCTGCCGGCCAGCGGGAGCAGACCCTCGTGCTGTTCCTCAGCGAACAGGGTAGCGGGTTCCCCTACGGCGGCAAGTGGTCGCTCTACGACAACGGCATCCGCGCCGCCGCCTTCGCGCGCTGGCCGGGGCGCATCCGGCCGGGCAGCAGCAGCGACGCCCTGATGCAGTACGTGGACGTTGCCCCAACCCTGCTTGCCGCCGCCGGCCTCGACCCGGCGGCCATCGACACCGGATGCCCAGACGCCCGGGGCTTCCGCGGCTTCGACGGCCGCAGCTTCCTCGACGTCCTGCTCGGGCGTTCGGACCGACTGCGTGACGTGGTCTTCGCCCAGCATACCACCGTGGGCATCAACGGCTACCGCCAGCCCTACCCGATCCGCGCCGCCCGCGACGCACGCTTCAAGTACATCCGCAACCTCGCCCCCGAAAATCTCTACCACATCGGCGGCGTACACGAGGGCGAGGTCATCGACTCCTGGCGCGAGGACGCTCGGAACAACCCCGCGCTCGCCGCGCGCATCGCCTGGCTGCACCGCCGGCCGGCCGAGGAGCTGTACGACTTGCAGGCGGATCCGGAGGAGACCCGCAACCTCGCCCCCGACCCGGCGCAGGCCGCAACCCTCGCACGCCTCCGCCGCGAGCTCGACGCGTGGATGGCGCAGCAAGGCGACCGCGGGCTCGAGACCGAGCTGCTCGCCCCCACGCGCCAGCCCCGAAATCGCGGCGAACCCGACGAAGCACCCGACCGCAAGGCGCGTGCGAAGACCAAGAAGTAACCTCCAACCGCCACCCCGATGATCCCCGCCCGCCTCGCCTGCGCCACCCTGATCT
>SYDD01000274.1 GCA_005786775.1 Opitutaceae bacterium | reverse complement strand
TTTTGAAACAAAGTAAATTTAAAGATTTTAATCTGCAAGTCTATGGTTCATGTTAATATTTTTCGGATCCGGATCTATCTTTGTGTAATTTTAATCCGAATATCACCCCCCTCCCCCTCCTTCTGCTGTTACTAGATTTCATTTAGCTTCGAGCCGGCTGGCGGCCTACGCGGCCCGGTGGGCCGGGCAAAACGCGCTGCCGGGCGGCTTCCTCGCGGTGGACGACGAGGCGACCCTGCTCGCGACACTGCCCGTCGAGTACGCGGAGCCCACACCGGCGCAGGCCGCCCGTCTCGCCAGCTGGGGCGTGCACACCGTCGGCGAGCTCACCGCGCTCACGGCGGCCGGCCTGACCCGCCGGCTCGGCCGCGAGGGCCGTGAACTCTGGGACCGGGCGCGCGGGGGCGAGCCCCGACCGCTGCGCCGCCACGCGCCGGCCGCCTGCTTCCAGGCCGCCGCGGAGTACGAGGCGGGCGTCGAGACCTTGCCAGCGCTGCTGCCGCCGCTGCAGCGCCACATAGAACGCCTCGCTCTCGAACTGCAGGCGGCCGGGCTAGCCGCGGGCGGACTAGAACTGGAGCTGCGACTGGAGGACGCCCCGTCCCATCGCGCGCACCTCCGCCTGCCGGCGCCAACGGCCTCCGCCACGCCACTCCAGCGCGCGCTTGAGACCCATCTTAACGGGCTCCGTACTGCGGCGCCGGTGCGGGGCTGGAGCCTACGCGTAGAAGCGGAACGCGCGCCCGTGCGCCAACAGGATTTTCTATCCGGCGGGCTGCGCGACCCGCACGCCTTCACCGAGACCCTCGCCCGGGTGGCAGCGCTGGTGGGTGCCGACCGCGTCGGCACCCCGGTTTTAACCGACACCCACCGCCCGGACGCGGCGGTGCTCGGCCCGCCACCCGGATTGCTGGAGGACGCCCCGGCGACCACGGCCGGGGCGATCGGCTTGCCGCTACGCCGTTTCCGCCCGCCCCTGCCGGCACGGTTGACCTTCACGCCGGCCTCCGGGCGGCCCGCGCACGTGTGGACGGAACGGTTCGCGGGTCCGGTCGCCGAGGCGCGCGGCCCGTGGTGCGCGAGCGGCGACTGGTGGGAACCGGGCCGCGCCTGGGCCCGCGTCGAGTGGGACGTCGCGCTGGCGGGCGGCGGCCTCTACCGGCTCCTTGGCGAGCGCGAGGCCTGGTTCGTCGAGGGTGAGTACGACTGAGCCCCGCGATGGCCGCCTATTGCGAGCTGCACTCCCGCAGCGCCTTCAGTTTTTTGCGGGGCGCGTCCACGCCGGAGGCGCTGGTCGCGGAGGCCGCCTGCCGCGACCTGCCGGCGCTGGCGGTGCTCGACCGCGACAACTTGTGCGCGGCCCCGCGGGTCTACGGGGCGGCGCGGGAGGCGGGCCTCCGCGCGCGGGTGGGCGCCGAGGTGACCCTCGCGGACGGCAGCGTGCTGCCCCTGCTGGTCGCCAACCGCACCGGCTACCGCAACCTCTGCCGGCTGATCTCGGAGGCCAAGCTCACCCCGCGGCCGGCGGACGCGGAAGCGGGGGCCGTGATCGTCCCCGGAACCACCGACCTCGACGAGGCCGGGGATCCCGGGGCACCCAAACGACCCTGCCTCGCCACCTGGGAGGAGCTGGCGCGCCACGCCGACGGACTGGTGGCGCTGACTGGCGACGCCGAGGGACCGGTGCGGCGAGCGTGGCGGCGGACGGGCCCCGCCGCGGCGGCCGCCGCCGTGGCGCGGCTCGAGGCCATCTACGGGAAGGACCGGCTGCACGTGGAACTGCAGCGCGAACGCCGGCGCGGGGAGGAGCGCGAACTCGCCGGCCTCCGCGACCTCGCCGCCGCAAGGGGACTGCCCGTCCTCGCGACCGGCGGCGTGGATTACGCGACCCCGGAGGGGCGACCGGTCGCGGACGTCTTCACCTGCCTGCGGCACCGGACCACGCTGGACGCCGCCGGCCGCCGACTCGCGCCCAACGCCGAGCGCCACCTGCGGGACGGGGCGACGATGGCGGCGCGGTTCGCGGATCTGCCCGGGGCGGTGGAGGCCGCCGGCCGGCTCGAGGCCACGCTGGAGTTTACCCTGCGCGACCTCGGCTACCGGTTCCCGGATTTCCCGGTGCCGCCGGGGGAGACGATGCCCGGCCTGCTGCGCGCACGGGCCTACGCCGGCGCCCGCGAACGATACGGCGACCCCAGCCCGCGCGTCCGCGCCCAACTCGACCGTGAGCTCGCGCTGATCGAGCGCCTGGGATTCTCCGGCTACTTCCTCATCGTTTGGGACCTGTGCCGCCACGCGCGGGCCGAGGGCATTTTGGTCCAGGGCCGGGGCAGCGCCGCCAACAGCGCCGTCTGTTACGTGCTCGGCATCACCGCGGTGGACCCGATCCGGCACGGGCTGCTGTTCGAGCGTTTCCTGAGCGAGGGGCGCGTCGGCCACGATGGCCACCCTTCCTGGCCGGACATCGACCTCGACCTGCCCAGCGGGGAACCGCGCGAGCGCCTGATCCAAAAGGTCTACGCCGACCACGCGCCGCGGGGGGCGGCGATGACCGCGAACTTCATCACCTACCGCGGCCGGGGCGCGATGCGGGAACTCGGCAAGGTCCTGGGCTTCGGGGAGGACCTGCTCGACCGGTTCTCGGCGTTGCAGTCACCAGGGGATTTTCCGGACCCGTTGGAACTGCGGCAGCGGCTCAACCTGGCCGGGCTGCCGCCGGACCACCCCCGTGGCGGGGCGCTCGCCTCGCTCCTCGGGCAACTGCGGGGGCTGCCGCGGCATCTCGGCCAGCACAGCGGCGGGATGGTGGTGTGCGGCGGCCGGCTCGACGAGGTCGTGCCGCTGGAGCCGGCCACGATGCCGGGCCGCGTGATCGTCCAGTGGGACAAGGCCTCCTGCGAGGACCTCGGGATCGTGAAGATCGACCTGCTCGGCCTGGGGATGATGGCCGTGCTGCAGGAGACTTTCGCGCGGTGCGCGGAGCGGGGGGATCCAATCGCGCTGCACACCCTGCCGCCGGATGATCCGGACACCTACGCGGCGATGCAGCGAGCGGATACCATCGGGGTCTTCCAGATCGAGAGCCGGGCGCAGATGGCCACCCTACCACGCCTGCGCCCAGCCTGCCTCTACGACGTCGCGATGCAGGTGGCGATCGTACGGCCGGGCCCGATCATCGGCCAGCTTACGCATCCGCTAATCCGCCGCCGCAACGGCCTGGAGCCCGTGACGTACCTCGATCCCAGCATCGACGACATCGCGCGGCCGATCCTCGCCCGCACCCTCGGCGTGATCCTGTTCCAGGAGCAGATGCTGGAGCTGGCGATGCGGCTGGCGGGGCTCGCCGGCGGGGAGGCCGAGGAACTCCGTCGGGCGATGGGCTGCACCCACGACACCGGCCGGCTGCGGCGCGCGCTCGGCCGCCTGGGCGACGCGCTCCGCGCGCACGGGCGCAGCGAGACCGTCGTGCGCCGGCTCGGCGAGGCCGCGCTCTCGTTCGCCGCCTACGGGTTCCCCGAGTCGCACGCGCTGAGCTTCGCGCTGCTCGCCTACGCGAGCACCTGGCTGAAGGTCCACCGCCCCGCCCAGTTCACCGCCAGCCTGCTCAACCACCAGCCGATGGGCTTCTACGGCCCGGCGACCCTGGTGCAAGACGCCCGCCGCCACGGGCTGCGCATCCTGCCGGTGTGCGCCGCGCGCTCGCGCTGGGAATCAACGGCGGAGGCGGATGACGCCGTGCGGCTCGGGCTGCGCCACGTTCGCGGGCTGCGCGAGGACGCGGCGCGCGCCCTCGAGCGGGAACGGGAGTGCGCGCCCTTCGCCTCGCTCGCCGACTGCCTGCGGCGCACGCCCCTCAACGCGGCCGAGCGCCGCGCCCTCGCCGCCACCGGCGCCTTCCACGCGCTGGGTCCCCACCGCCGCGCCGCGCTCTGGCAGGTGGAGGCCGCGTGGTCCGCGGAGGAGCCGCTGCTGCAGGAGGGGGACGAGGAGCCCGACACGCCCGGCGCGCTGCGCCCGATGTCGCCAGGGGAACGCCTCGCGGCCGACTTCACCGGGCTGGGCCTGACCGGCGGCGCCCACCCGCTGGCCCGGCTCCGCGACCAACTGCCCGACGTCTGGCGGGCGGCGGATCTCCCGCTCGGGCGGGACGGAGAGACGGTGCGCATCGCCGGACCCGTCATCTGCCGGCAGCGGCCGGGCACCGCCAAGGGGTTTCTCTTCCTGAGCCTCGAGGACGAGACCGGCATCGCCAACGCGGTGGTCCACCCGGACCTGTTCGCGGCCCGCCGCCTGCTGATCACGCAGGAGCCGGCCCTGCGGATCACCGGCCGGCTCGAGCACCGCGCGGGCGTGATCCACATCCGCGCGGAACGCATCGAACCGCTAACCCTGCCTGACCTGCCGGCCCAGACCGCGCACTCGTTCCGCTGAGGCCGGTCACCGCGGCCGCCCTCAGCCGCGCAGGAAGCGCGCCGCGAGCTCGCCGATCACCAGGCAGGTGGCGTGCGTCTGCACACTCAGCAGGGTCGGCATGATGGAGGCGTCCGCCACCCGCAGCCCACCCAGGCCGCGCACGCGCAACTCGGGGTCGACGACCGCGTCCGGACCGCGTCCCATCCGGCAAGTGCCGGCGGGATGGTAGATCGTCCCGGAGGTCCGCAGGACGAACTCGCGCAGCCGCCCCGGCGAATCCTCCCCCTCAGCGGGC
>SYDD01000273.1 GCA_005786775.1 Opitutaceae bacterium | reverse complement strand
CTGGGTCGCCCTCGCCTGCCCCGTGAAGGGACTCGCCCTCGACGAACGCACCCTCGAACTGATCGATACCGACCGCGACGGCCGCCTCCGCGTCCCCGAGGTGCAGGCCGCCGTGCGCTGGGCCGTGGCCCAGGTCCGCGATCCCGACACCCTCCTGCAGGGCGATCAAGGTTTGCCACTGGCGACCTTGCGGGCGGAGACCGAAGAGGACAAAGCAAAGATTGCGTGCGCCCGCCGCATCCTGCAGTTCCACGGCCGGCCGGACGCGCCGCACGTCACGGTTGGGGAGGTGCTGGCGTTCCGGCGCCGGCCGAACGGGAAGGATTTGCGGGGCGATGGCGTGCTTTTGCCGGCGGCCGGTGAAACGGAGGCGATCCAGCAAGCTTTAACCGACCTGGTGGCGGTGACCGGCGGACACCCCAACGCCGACGGCGCCCGGGGCGTCACCCGAGAATTGGTGGAGCGGTTTCAGGCCGAGTTCGCCGCCTGGCAGGCGTGGCAGGCGGCCGGGGCTGCGTCGGGCGTGCGACCGGCCGGCGAAGCCACCTCGGCGGTGGCGGCGGCGGTGCGGGTGATCCGCGGCAAGGTGGACGACTACTTCAGCCGCTGTCGCCTGGCGGCCTTCGATCCCCGTGCCCTCGGCGCGCTCAATCGGGTGGAGGCGGATTACCAGCTATTGGCGGGTAAAGAGTTGCAGGCCAACGCCTCCGAGGTGGCCGCCTTTCCCCTCGCCCGCATCGAGGCCGGCCGTCCCCTCCCTTTGCAGGACGGCGTCAATCCCGCCTGGGCCGGGGCGGTCGCGCGGCTGCAGCGGGAGGCGTTGGGACCGCTCTTGGGTTCGCACCCGGCGTTCCTCGAGGAGTCCGATTGGGAGCTTGTAAAGACTAAGCTTGCTTCGTTCGAGGCGTGGTTGACGCAGGCGCCAGCCACCAGCGCGGAACCGGCGGCGTGGGATCGTTTGCGGGCCGCGTGGGCGGCCGGCGGCGTGCCCGCTGGGATCCACGACCTGCTGGCGCGCGACGCGGCCCTAGCGCCCGGCTGGCAGGCCCTGGCGGCGCTCGAGAAAATTACCCGGCTCCAGCGCGATCTGCGCGTCCTGCTCCAGAATTTCGTCAATTTCGCGGACTTCTATTCCGCTGAGCGGGCGGCCATTTTTCAGGCCGGGACCCTTTATCTGGACAGTCGGGCGACCGAACTCTGCCTGCGGGTGGACGCGCCGGCCCCGTTGGCCGCTTTGGGCAAAACATACATTGCCTATTGCTCCTGTACCCGGGCGGGCGAGACGCCGATGGTGGTGGCCGCGTGTTTCACGCAGGGCGACAGCGACTACCTGGGGGTGGGTCGGCGGGGGCTATTCGTGGACCGGCAGGGGCGGGATTGGGATGCCGTGGTGACGAGTCTGGTGGATCAGCCGATCAGCGTGCGGCAGGCGTTTTGGGCGCCCTACAAGAAGTTGGCGCGGTTTGTGGAGGAGCAGGTGGCCAAGCGGGCGGCCGGGGCGGAAGGGGCGTCGAGTGGTCGTTTGGCTGGGGTCGCGGAAAAGGTGGTGGCGGGCGAGGCGCCGCGGCCGCCGGAGCCGGCCAAGAAGTTCGACCTTGCGCTGGTCACCGGCATCGGGGTCGCCCTCGGATCGATCGGCGGGTTCCTCGCGGCAGTGTTCGGGGACATCGTCCGGTTAGGCATCTCGCTGCCCGGGGCCGTGCTGGGCCTGATCGTGCTGATCTCCGGTCCCTCAATGCTGCTGGCTTGGCTGAAGCTGCGGCAACGGACCATCGGGCCCCTGCTGGAGATGGGTGGGTGGGCGATCAACGGCCGGGTGCGGATCAACCTGCCCTTCGGGGCGACGCTGACCCAGCTGGCGGAATCTCCACCGGGATCCGTCCGCGCCTTGGCGGATCCGTACACGGAGCGTTCCCCGGCCCTGTCCCGGGGCTGGCTCATCGCGCTCGCCGGGCTGGTGTTGGCGCTGGCGCTCGCGGGCGTGGTTCGTTGGCAGAAGGTGAAGCACGGCCACTACTTCTGGGAACCCTCGGCCGGCGAGTCCGCACGTCCGTGAGCGGACTCGCCGCGGGTGACAGTCTTGCGTGGTCCGTTCAGGCGGCGGCCGTGCCGCCGGCGTTCCGCGTGAGGGTGAGCACGCACTCTAGGTGCCGGGTCTGCGGGAACAGGTCGAACGGCTGGGCGGTGCGGAGGGTGTAGCCGGCGGTGAGGAAATGGCGCAGGTCGCGCATCTGCGTCGCCGGATCGCAGGAAACGTACACGACCGCCCGCGGGCCGAAGGCGAATAGTTGGCCCAGAAACGCCTCGTCGCAGCCCTTCCGCGGCGGATCGATCACGACCACGGTGTCCTCCGGCCGGAACTGCGGGTCGAGGCCCGCAAAGAGGGTCGCGGCATCCCCGGCCAGAAAGGTCGCGTTGGTGATGCCGTTGTCGCGGGCGTTCTCCCGCGCGAAGTGGACGCTGCTCGCGCTCACCTCGACCCCCGCGACCGCGGTGAAGGCCGGGGCCGCCGCCAACGCGAAGAGGCCGCTGCCGCAATAGGCATCGATCAGCCGCGAGGCGCCGGTCGCCGCCGCCTGATCCCGGACGTGGCGCACGAAGTCCGGCAGGATGAAGGGATTG
>SYDD01000272.1 GCA_005786775.1 Opitutaceae bacterium | reverse complement strand
CCGGCCTGCGACCAGTGCGGGCGGATCGTCTACTGGGAAAGCTGAGCGCCCGCGCCACCGGCGCCCGCGACGTTTTCGGCGTGCCTCCGGGCCCGCGCGCGGGCCAGATGGCGCGATGCTGCCCCGCTCCCCGCTTCCGCTCCGCCGTTCCGTCCTGCGGCTGGCCTGCCTGCTGCTCGCCGTCCTGCCGCTCCTGCCCGCCGCCGCGCCGGAAAGCCCGCGCCGGGTGCTGGTGGTGACCGTCACCACCGGCTTCCGCCATTCGTGCATCCCGCTGTCGGAGCAGATCCTGGAGCGGATGGCGCGCGAGGATGGGCGGTTCGCGGTCGACTTTGTGCGCCAGCCGGAGGGGATGCCGCGTTCCCCTTCGCGCCCTCGCCCGGGAGCGAAAGGGGAGGCGGATCCGGCGCACCAGGAGGCGCTGCGGCGCTTCGCCGACGAGGAGCGCACGTACCGCGAGACCTGGATGCCGCGCGTCGCGGAGGCCCTCCGCCCGCTGCACCCCGCGAACCTCGCGCGGTATGACGCCGTGCTCTTCGCCAGCACCACCGGGGACCTGCCCCTGCCGGACAAGCAGGGCTTCATCGACTGGATCGCTTCCGGGCGCGCGTTCATCGGCGTGCACGCCGCGACCGACACCTTCCACGGATTCCGGCCCTTCATCGAAATGATCGGCGGCGAGTTCCTGCGCCACGGCCCGCAGGTGCCCGTCGAGGGGATCAACGACGACCCCGCGCACCCGTCCGGGCGCCCGCTGCCGGCCCGCTGGCCCGTGTTCGACGAGATCTACCAGTTCAAGTCCCACGCGCCGGAGCGCGTGCATAGTCTACTTCGGTTGGACCGGCTGATGCTCACGGCCGAGGACATCAAGGCGGGGCGGGCGACGCCGGGGCACTACCCGCTGGCGTGGGCGCGCCGCCACGGGGCGGGACGCGTCTTCTACACGGCCTTGGGGCACCGGGAGGACCTTTGGGATCCCGGCCGCGAGGAGAAGGGCGGGCGCCGCAACCCGCCCGAGTCGGCCCGTTTATTCCAAGCGCACCTGCTGGGGGGCATCCTCTGGGCCCTCGGCCTCGAACCCGGCCGGCCGTAGCGGCAAGGGCAACCGGGTACTCCCCCCCCCCCCTTAGAGCGACCCGACTTAGGCCAGAATTCCCTTCACGAGGTGGCCGTGCACGTCGGTGAGGCGGTAGCGGCGGCCCTGAAACTTGTAGGTCAGCTGCTCGTGGTCCACGCCACAGAGGTGCAGCAGGGTCGCGTGCAGGTCGTGGATGTGCACCCCGTCGCGGACGACGTTGTAGCCGTACTCGTCGGTCTCGCCGTGGGTGATCCCGGCCTTCACGCCGCCGCCGGCCAGCCACACCGAGAAACAGCGCGGGTGGTGGTCGCGGCCGAAGTTGGTCGCGGTCATCGGGCCCTGGCAGTAGTTGGTCCGCCCGAATTCCCCGCCCCAGATGACGAGGGTGTCGTCGAGCATTCCGCGCTGCTTCAGATCAGCGACGAGCGCGGCGCTGGGCTGGTCGGTCTGGAGGCACTCGCGGCGGATCCCGCCGGGCAGTCCGGCGTGGTGGTCCCAATCCTGATGGTAGAGCTGGATGAACCGCACCCCGCGCTCGGCAAGGCGGCGGGCGAGGAGGCAGTTGGCCGCGAAGGTGCCCGGCGTCCGCGCGTCCGGACCGTAGGCGTCGACCACGGCGTCGGGCTCGCCGCGCAGGTCGGTGACCTCGGGGACGCTGCTCTGCATCCGGAAGGCCAGCTCGTAGTTGGCGATGCGGGCGCCGATCTCGGCGTCCGGGGTGCCGGCGAACTGGTGTTCGTGGAGCTCGCGCAGGCGGTCGAGGGCGAGGCGGCGGTTGGCCGGCGAGACGCCCGCGGGATTGCCGAGGTAGAGGACGGGGTCGCCGCCGGAGCGGAAGCGCACGCCCTGGTGCTTGGCCGGCAGGAAGCCCGAGCCCCAGAGGTGCGACATCAGCGGCTGGCCCTTCTTGTCCTTGGTGAGGAGGACGACGAAGGAGGGCAGGTTGTCGTTGGTGCTGCCGAGACCGTAGTCGAGCCACGCGCCGAAGCTGGGCCGGCCGGGAATCTGCGCGCCCGTCTGCATGAAGGTCACGCCGGGCCCGTGATTGATGGCCTCCGTGTGCAGGGAACGGATCACGCAGAGCTCGTCGGCGACCTTCGCGGTCCAGGGCAGCAGCTCGCTGAAGGCGTTGCCGCTCTTCCCGTGGCGCGAGAAGGCGAAGGGTGAGCCGGCGATCGGGATCGAACTCTGGTTACCGGACATCCCGGTCAGGCGCTGGCCGCCGCGGACGGAGTCGGGTAGCTGTTCGCCGTGTCGCTGGTTGAGAAGTGGCTTCGGGTCGAGCAGGTCGAGCTGCGAGGGTCCGCCGGACTGGAAGAGGTAAATGATGCGCTTGGCCTTCGGGGCGAAGTGGAGGCCGGCGCCAGCCGGGGCGGCTCCGGCGGGTCGGGCGAGGAGCTGGGCGAGGGCGAGGCCGCCCAGGCCGAGGCCGAGGCGGTTGAGGCATTCGCGGCGGCTGAGCCGGAGCCAGGGCTCGGCGCCGGTGCAGAGGGCGGCGGGATCGGGCAGGCTCATCGTTTCTGCACGAACAGGTCGTGGTTCATCAGGGTGTTCACCAGCGTCGCCGCAGCGGCCACGGCCACCGGGGGCAGCGCGGGATCGGCCGGGCGGGAGCCGTGGGTCAGGTAACAGTCCGCTTCCCCGGGCTCCCGCGCATAGTGATCGAGCTGCTCGCGGTGGAGCCGGAGTAAAATCGCGGCCTCGGTGGCGTCGGGGTCGCGTCCGAGCACGTGGCGGAACGCGAGGGCCGGCAACGCTTCGGGCCGTTCCGCGGTGGCGCGCAGTAGCTCCTCGGCGAGACCCCGCGCGGCCTCGACGAACTGGGTGCCGTTCAGGAGCACGAAGGCGTGCAGCGCGGAGTTGGTCGTGTCGCGGCGCGCGACGCACACCACGCGCTTCGGGACGTCGAAGGCCTCCAGCACCGGCGCGGGCCCGTTGCGTCGCCAGAAGGTGTAAAGACTCCGCCGGAACAACGCGTCGCCGGTGCCGGCCGGCGCCGGCTTGAAGGATTCCGGCAGATCGTAGGGGTTGACGGGCGGCCCGCCCAGCCGCTCGACCAGCAGGCCGCTGACCGCGAGGGCCTGGTCGCGGATCATCTCGGCGGGCAGGCGGTGCCGCGGGCCGCGGGCGAGGAACGTGTTCTCCGGATCGTCGGCCGCGAGCGCCGGGGGCGCGGCGCTGCGCTGGCGGTAAGTGTGGGACAGGACGATGGTCCGCAGCAGTGCCTTCACGTCCCAGCCGCCGCGGACGAACTCGACCGCGAGCCAATCCAGCAACTCCGGGTGCAGCGGGCGTTCGCCCTGCAGGCCGAAGTCCTCGGCGGTCTTCACCAGCCCGCGGCCGAAGAGGGACTGCCAGAAGCGGTTGACGGTGACACGGGCCAGCAGCGGATGGTCCGGGGCGGTGAGCCAGCGCGCGAGCCCGAGGCGGTTGCGCGGGGCGTCAGCGGGGAACGGGGGCAGCCAGCCGGGCGTGTCGGCCCGGACCTCGTCGCCGCGCTGGTCGTACTCGCCGCGGCGGAGGATGTACGCGGTCTTCGGCGCCGGCAGCTCGCGCATCACCATGATTTCCCGCGCCTCCTCGGCGAGGCGCGTCTGCCGGGCACGCGCGGTGCGGAGCGTCTCGGCGGCCGCCCGGTACTCCGGGTCGTGCGCCGCGAGGTAATGGGCGAGGAGCGCGGCATCGTCCCGGGCTCCCGCGGCGCGCGCCGCCCGCGCGAGGGCGCCCGGCGCGGCGACCTCCGTGGCCTCGAGCGGGGTCAGGGCCCGGTCGAAGACGCGCAGCTCGTCCACCAGACCGCCCTGGAAGCCGCGGTCGCGGAAGCGTTCCCCGAGGGTGATCGTGTCGCCGCCGCCCCCGGTGATGTTGCGCGTGAGGTGGTCGCGGACGACCTCCAGGGGCGCCGCGACGCCGTCGACGTACACCCGCAGGCCGCCGGCCCGGCTCGAACCGTCGCTGGTGACGGTGACGTGGACCCAGCGTCCGAGGGGCAGCGGGTCTCGCGTACGCACGGCGATGGCGTCGCCCGGCCAGAAGTGAATCAGCGCCCATTGCAGCCGGCCGTCGCTCATTAGCAGTTCGTAGCCGCGGCTGGCCGCGTCGGTCCACGCCCGCGAGCGGTGCATCAGCACGGCGCGCTCCCGCGCCGCGGGGGCCTGCAACCAGAGTGCGACGGAAAAGGGCTCGTGGCGCTGGAAGTTGCCCAAGGAGGTGTTGACCGGGTGATCGCCGGAGAGGCGGAGGCCCTGGCCGTGGCGGCCGGGGACGGCGGTGTTTTCCGAGGGGGTGTTCGCGGCGTGGCGCTCGTCGATCGCGCTGGCGAAGTGGCCGAGCTTGGCGGCGTCCATCGCCTTTGTCACGGGCGCCTTGGCGCCGGGCGGCGCGTCGAGGCGTTCCTCGAAGTCGAAGCGGGCAAGCTCCCCGGGCAGGCCCGCGCCGTCCGGATGGGCGGCGAGCCAGGCGGTGAACGCCTCCCGGCGGCGCGACGCGACCGCGGCGAGCGCGGCCTCGGCTTGGGCGACGGCGGCGGTGGCCGCGGCGTAGGTCTCCTTGTCCCCCGCGTCCTGCAGCCACATCGCGGGCGTCGGCATCGACGGCGTGAAGAACGAGTACAGCCCGGCCTCGTCGATGTCGTCGAAGAAGGCGAAGAACTGGTAGTAGTCCTTCTGGGTGATCGGGTCGAACTTGTGGTCATGGCACCGGGCGCAGTCGAGGGTCAGGCCGAGGAAGGCGGTGCCGAAGGTCGCGGTGCGGTCGTTGATGTAGTTTACCCGGTACTCCTCCTCGACCGAGCCGCCCTCGCTCTCCTGGGGGTTGAGGCGGTTGAAGGCGGTGGCGAGGCGCTGCTCCTCGGTGGCGCCGGGCAGCAGGTCGCCGGCGAGTTGCCACGTCACGAACTGGTCCCAGGGCAGGTTGCGGTTGAAGGCCTGGATCACCCAGTCGCGCCAGGGCCACATCGCCCACTCGCGGTCGACCTGGAAGCCGAAGCTGTCGGCGTAGCGGGCGAGGTCGAGCCAGTCGGCGGCCATCCGCTCCCCGTAGCGGTGGGAGGCGAGGAGGCGGTCGACGGCGCGCGCGTAGGCGTCGGGGGCGGAATCGGCGAGGAAGGCGGCGAGTTCCGCGGGCGTGGGCGGGAGCCCGGTGAGGTCGAAGGTGACGCGCCGCAGCAGCGTGGCGCGGTCGGCCTCGGGCTGGGGCGCGAGTTGCCGGCGGCGCAGCGCGGCGAACACGAGCTGGTCGAGGCCGTTGCGCGGGGCGGGCCCGGCGAGCCGGTCGGTCAGTGGTAGCGCGGGGGCCGCGGGGGGCACGAAGGCCCAGTGGTCCTGGTAGGGGGCGCCGGCGTCGATCCAGCGGCGGAGCGTGTCGATCTCGGCCGGGGTGAGCCGGCCGATTTTCGCCTCGGGGGGCGGCATCACCTCGTCGGCGTGGGGGCTGAGGACGCGGAGCAGCAGTTCGCTCTCGGCGCCGCGGCCCGGGAGGATCACGCGCTGGCCGTCGCGCTCGCGCAGCGCGCCCTCGCGGGTGTCGAGGCGGAGCTTGGCCTTGCGGCCCTGCTCATCGGGGCCGTGGCAGTGGAAGCACTTGTCCGAGAGGATCGGCCGGACGTCGCGGTTGAAGTCCACCTCGGCCGCGCCGGCGGCTGCCACCGCGAGGGAGGCGAGCAGGAGGCGGGCGCGGGACGCGAGGGTGGCGGCGGGGGGAAGCACGGCGCGGACGGGGAAACGGCGGGAACTAAACCAAGGTTGGCCCTCGCGTAAAGCCCGCCCGGCGGGTTCCCTCCCTCGGGGAGGGGCTTCAGCGGGACCGCTGGGCCTCAAACCAGCCCAGCCACTCCTTGGCCGCGCGGGCGTAGGTGATGCGGTGGTTCGCGTCGGGGCCGACCGAGATGGCCGACACCCGGTCGTTGCCGATCGAGCGCTGGTACTCCATCGGCAGCCGGGCCAGGCCGATGGTCAGGCTCTCGTCGACCTCCCCGTAGTACATCCGCACGGGCGTGCGGATGACCCACCGGTAGGGCTGCACGGTGGTGGTGAGGCGCCCGTAGGCGGAGCTGCGGTAGCGGACGGGATCGAAGAACTCGGGCCGGATCAGCTTGCGCAGGTCGCGCGGGAAGTCCTCCAGCTTCACCGCCGGGTCCTGCAGGTAAACCGCGCGCGCCAGCGGGTATTGCTCGGGGGTGAACAGGCCCTGCGCGAGGCCGGGCACATCGTAGTATTCCTCGAAGGAGAAGGCGGTGAGGATGAACATCGTCGTCACCCACCACCCGTCGATCGGCCGAGGAAAGTTGAGGAAGCCGCTGGTCATCACATAGCCGTCGCACTGCGCCGCGGCGGTGCCGACGGCCCGGACGGGCAAGCCCTGCTGCTCCATCCGTTCGAGCAGCGCCATCGTGACCACCCCGCCTTGGGACCACCCGGCGAGGAATTCCTCCGCGGGGGTGATGCCCTCGCGCGCCAGCAGCGCCCGCGCCGGCCCGCGCAGGTCGAGGCAAGCTTGGGTCTGGCTGCCGAGGACGACGAAGCTGTCCTTCTCCGCGGAAAGCCCGAGGCCGAAGTAATCGGCGCCCGTGACGACATAGCCCCCGGCGGCGAACAGCGCGATCATCAGGCGGGTCTCGAAGGACTCCTCCGGGAAGGAGGGGACCATCCGCTTT
>SYDD01000271.1 GCA_005786775.1 Opitutaceae bacterium | reverse complement strand
GGTTGACCTCCACGTAGCGGCCGCGCCGGTAGAGCTGGAAGCGCCGCTCGCGCTCGCCGTACGGCTGGTGCTTGCGCCGCGCGACGATGGGCCGGTAGGCCGGCAGGTAGGCGTCGCCCACGGCCCGGAGGAGGGCGAACGAGCGCTCGAAACCGGGCGCGTTGTAGTCGTCGAAAAAGATGCCGCCAATGCCGCGGGGCTCGCCGCGGTGGCGCAGGAAGAAGTAGCGGTCGCAGGTTTCCTTGAAACGGGGATACAGCTCCTCGCCGAACGGGGCCAGCGCGGCGCGCGCGGTGCGGTGCCAGTGGACCGCGTCCTCCTCGTGGCCGTAGTACGGGGTGAGGTCGAAGCCGCCGCCGAACCACCAGACGGGCTCGCCGCCGGCAGGGTCGGTCGCGAGGAAGAAGCGCACGTTGGCGTGGCTGGTCGGGACGTGCGGGTTCCGGGGATGGATCACCAGCGAGACGCCGAGCGCCTCCCAGGGCCGGCCCGCCAGCTCGGGCCGATGCGCGGTGGCCGAGGCGGGGAGCCGTTCGCCGCGCACGTGCGAGAACGCGACGCCGGCCTTCTCGAACACCTCGCCCTCGGCGAACAGCCGCGTGCGGCCGCCACCACCCTCGGGGCGCACCCATTCATCGGTGCGGAACCCGCCTTGACCGCCATCCTCCGCCGCCAGCCCGGCGCAGATCCCGTCCTGCAGGCGCAGCAGGTAGGCGCGGACGGCGGCGGGATCGGGCGGCATGGCGGGGAGGGAGCGTGCGTCCGCGAGCGCGCGAGGCAACACCTCTTCCGGTGGGGCTTGACGGCTTTGCTAGGTTTCCGGTCGACACGCCCCGTGCGGGCGGACTCCCTCCTCCTTCCCGATGCCTTCCGCTGTCCTCACTACCGTGGCCGCCACCGGCTTCACGGTGGCCTTCTTCCACGCCGCGATCCCGACGCACTGGCTGCCCTTCGTGCTCGTCGCGCGGGAGCGTGGCTGGTCGCGCGGGCGGACGCTCGCGGTGGCCTCGCTGGCGGGACTCGGGCACGTCGCCCTCACCAGCCTGCTCGGGCTCGGGGTCGCGTGGTTCGGGTTTCAGCTGGAGGAGAGGATCGGTTCCTTCTCGTGGATCGCGGGCGGGCTACTCGGCGCGTTCGCCCTGTACTACGGCTGGCGGCAGCTGAGCGGCCGGGGCATCTGCCACCACGCGACGCCGGGCAGCGTGCACCACCCCAGCGAGCGGTGCGGCCACGAGGCCGAGGGCAGCCACTGGCAGGAGGAACTGCGCGCCAGCCCGCTGGTGTCCAAGCGCACCGGAGAAATGGCGGCGGTCGGCGGTCTCTTCGTGATGCTGACGTTGTCGCCCTGCGAGGCCTTCCTCGGCGTATACCTCTCGGGGGTGCAGTTCGGCTGGCGCGGCTTCGTGGTCCTGAGCGTGATCCTCGCGGTGGCCACGCTCGGCGGAATGACGCTCTTCACCTGGCTGGCCCTGCTCGGTTTCGACAAGGTGCGGCTGCAGCGTTTCGAGCGCTTCGAGGCGGGCCTGTTGGCGCTGGTCTTTGGCCTGCTCGCGGTGGTGGTGCTCGCGCTGGACCACGGTCATGAGCATTGAGGCCCGGCCGGATGGGGGTGCAGGCGGGGCGGGGGCCACGCGAATCCCCCGGCTGCTCTGGTGCTGCCTCGCGGTCGTGTTCGGGGCGTCGTGGGTCGGCTCGCTGGTTCAGTCCTCCGGGGGCGAGGTCCAGGTTCGCGGGCTCGTGCTGCCGGCGCGGAATGGCCAGTGGGTCGCGGCGGACCTCTTCCGCCCCCGTACCGCCACGGCCGATAGGCCGGCACCTTTGGTGGTGGTGGTCCCGGGGTTCCAGCGCTCCAAGGAAACGCAGGCGAACATTTCCCTCGAGCTCGCGCGCCGCGGGGTGGTGGTGATCGCGCTGGATCCGTTCGCCCAGGGGGGCTCCAGCGCCTCGCTCAGCACGCGGGCGGCGACCGAGGAGGGTTACGGGCTCTTCGCGGTCATCGATTACGCCGCGACCGGGGTGCTCAACTACGTCGACCGCGCCCGACTTGCTGCGACGGGGCATTCCGCCGGAGGCAACGCGGCCCTGCAGGCGGCGAGTCTCTTCGGCCGCGAGGCCGAGCGTACGGGTGCCCCCGGTAAGCTGCACGCGGTGTTCATCTCCGGGTACGTGCTCACGCTAACCGAGCGCACGCTGCGCCCGGTGCGCTCGCACCTGGGGGTCAGCTACGCACTCCACGATGAGGGCGCGTACCGAAACGAGCTCGGCCACGGGGATATGCGGCGCGCGCCCGAGGCGCTGCGCGCGGTGCGCTCCGGGCTCGGAGCGGCGGGCCGCTCCCTGACCGAGATCGAGCCGGGGCGTTACTACGGTTCCGACGCGGTCCGCACGCTCCGCGTCGTCTACAACGAGCCCCTCCTGCATCCCTTCCAGCCTTACAGCGTGGAGGCCACCGCCAACCAGCTGGAGTTCTTCATCCGCACGCTTGGTCTGCGCGACGTTCCCGGGCCGCGCGACCAGGTCTGGTACTGGAAGGAGCTGTGCGGGCTGCTCGCGCTGGCGGCGGCCCTCACGGCGCTCGTGCCCCTCGCGCGCTGGCTGCTGGCCACGGTGCCCGCCTTCGCCTCGCTGGTCCGGCCGGTACCCCCGGCGCCCCCGCGGCCGGCCGGGACCGGCCGCGTGACGCTCTGGGCGCTGCTGGTCGTGGGAGCGGTCATCGCCGGGATGTCCTACATCCCGCTGGCGGAGCTCTCGCAGCGCCTGTTCCCGGAGGCCTCGGGGCGGACGCTGACCTGGTTCTTTCCGCAGCGGATGAACAACGCCCTGATGCTCTGGGCATTGGTGAACGGCCTCGTGGGTTTTGGGCTGTTCCTCCTCGGGCGGCGCCTGCGGCGCGAGGGGGCCGCTGCGGGGGAGGTCGGTCCCGTGTGGCAGATCTCCGGGGCCGAGCTCGCGCGCACGGTCGTCCTCGCCGTGATCCTCTGGGGCGTCTTCTTCCTGCTGCTGGCGGGAGTGCACGCGGTCTTCCATGTGGACTACCGCTTCCTCTATTTCGGCGCGCGGCCGATCGGGCCCGCGATCGTCGCGCTGCTGCCGATGTACGCGCCCGCCTTCCTCGTGTTCTTCCTCGCCAATTCCCTCCGGGTGAACGCGGCCCTGCGTTTCGCCGGCGAGCCCGAGTGGCGCAGCCTGCTCCGGGCGGGGCTCGCCAACTCCCTAGGCCTGCTGCTCATCCTCGGGGTCCAGTACGCGACGTTCGCCGCGACCGGCACGGTGCGGTGGACGGAGGGCTGGCTCTACGTGAACCTGCTCTTCGCGGTGGTCCCCATCATGTTCGTGCTGCCGTATTTCAACCGCTTCTTCTTCCGCCTCACGGGCCGCATCTACCTTGGTCCGCTGACGATGGTGCTGATTTTCATCACCGTGCTCTTGTCCAACACGGTCTGCTACCTTCCATTTTGAACTCAGTATGAACCCCCGCGCGCACCCTTGCCTCCTCGCGTTTTTGCTCCCGGCCTTCGCCGCCGTCGCCGCCCCGGCGCCCGCCTCCCTCCGCTCCGCCCTCGTGTTCCACGCGCCTTACGACGCTTCGGCGGACGCCGCCGTGGCCCGCGGGGATCCCCGGGTGTACACTGCGGCCGACCGGGCGAAACGCGCCGGCGCCCCGGCCGGGCTGCCCGCCGGGGAGGACGTCCGGATCGTGCCGGACGCGGGCCGGTTCGGCGGGGCCCTGGAGTTCCGCCGCAAGATCAAGTCCCAGGTGTTCTACCGCGGCGGCGACAACCTCGGCTACCAGCCGCAGGACTGGCAGGGCAGCGTGTCTCTCTGGCTGCGGCTGGACCCCGACCGCGACCTCGAGCCCGGTTACTGTGACCCGTTCCAGTTCGTCGGCCAGGCGTGGAATGAGGGCAATCTGTTCATCGAGTTCAGCAAGGACCACACCCCGCGCCACTTTCGCTTCGCGATTATGGCGGTGACCCGCTTCTGGAATCCGCAGAACCGCAAGTGGGAGGAGATGCCCGAGCCGGAGCGCCCGATGGTCGCGGTGCATCGGCCGCCCTTCACTCGCGAACGCTGGACGCACGTGCTGGTCACCTTCGCGCGCATCAACTCCGGCGCCGCGGACGGGCGCGGCACGCTGTACCTCGACGGGGTGCGGCAGGGGACGTTCACGGGTTGGAACCACACGTTCAACTGGGACGTCAGCCAGTCCGCGTTGACCGTCGGCCTCGCCTACACCGGGCTCATCGACGACCTCGCCGTGTTCAACCGCGAGCTCGACGACGCGGAGGCGCGGACGGTCTTCCAGTTGCCCGGCGGGATCGGTTCGCTCCCGCGCTGAAGCCGCTGGCCCGCGCGCGGACTTGAGCAACGGGGTTCGGGCGCCCAAGCTGGCTGGATGACCCCACCCCCGCCGGCCTGGCGCGCGTTGCGCGTGCTGTTTTTCGTGTGTTCCGCGTTCCCGCTGGCATCGGCCGCCGCGGAGGGTGCCTTGGAAGGCAGGGTGCTGAACGCCCGGTCCGGCGAATACCTCGGCAATGCCCGGGTCACGCTCGCGGCCGGCTCGCTCGAGGCCTTCACCGACGGGGACGGCCGCTACCGTTTCCCGCGCGTGCCTGCGGGGCGCGTGGAGGTGCGGGCCACGTTCACGGGCCTGCCTCCGGCGAGTGGGTCGGCCGAGGTGGGGGCCGGCCGCACCGCGGTGCTCGATCTCAGCCTCGGCGGGGCTGGCGGCACGGTGCGGCTTGACCAGTTCGTGGTCGGCGCCTCGCGGGAGATGGATGCCGCGGCCCTCGCGATCAACGAGCAGCGCTTCGCCCCGAATGTCCGCCAGGTGGTCGCGACGGACGAGTTCGGCCACGTGGCGGAGGGCAACGTGGGCGAATTCGTGAAGTTCCTCCCCGGGGTGACCGTGGAGTACGGCGGCGGCTACGCGCGGGGCATCGTCATCGACGGCGTCCCCTCCGTGCACACCCCGATCACGATCGACGGTTTCAGCCTGGCGAGCACCGGCGGTGACAACAACACGGGCCGCTCCGTGCAGGTCGATATGGCCTCGATCAACAGCATGTCACGCGTCGAGGTGTCGTTCTCGCCGACGCCGGAATCGCAGGGCTCCGCGCTGGCCGGCGCGGTGAACCTCGTGCCGCGGAGCTCGTTTGAGCGCGTCCGTCCGCAGCTGACCGCCTCGCTCGCCTTGGTGATGCGGGACAACGCGCGGGACTTCCACCGATCGCCCGGGCCGCGCGAGGCCGACACGCGCAAGGTGCACCCGAGCTTCGATTTCGCCTATGTGCACCCGGTCTCGTCCCGCTTCGGGTTCACGCTCTCCGGGGGCACGGCGCGCCAGTACACGGCGGAGGACTTCACGCAGAACACGTGGCGCGGGGTGACCGCCGCCACCAACGGCACCACCTTTCCCCATACCACGCCGGACCGGCCTTACCTCTCCACCTACGCGGTCCGCGACGCCCCCAAGGACACGATCCGGCGCTCGTTCTCGGTGACGATGGACGCGCGCCTCTCGGCCCGCGACCGCCTCGCGTTCTCCTTCCAGTTCTTCTCCTTCAATGCCGACACCACCACCCGGCAGCTCACCTTCAACGTGAACCGCGTCGACCCGGGCGCCTTCGGGCCGGCGTTCACCCGCGGCGCGGTCGCGGCGGGCGACCTGCTGCTGAACCAGGGTGGCCGCGATCGCCTGAACCGCACCTGGATGCCCTCCCTCACCTGGCGGCACGACGGCCCCGTCTGGAAGCTGGAGGCCGGCGTCGGGCACTCCCAGGGGACCAACAGGGTGCGCGACATCGACAAGGGCATCTTCAACAACACCCAGGTGCGCCGCACCGGCGTCACGGTGGCCTTCGAGGACCTGCAGTACCTGCGGCCGGGACGGATCACGGTCACGGACGCGGCGGGCGTCCCGGTTGATCCCTACCGTCTCGCCTCGTACGCCTACACCCAGTCGAACAGCATCCAGAACAGCACCACCGACCTCCGCCGCAGCGTCCACGGGAACGCGCGGCGTGACTTCGGCGGCGCCGTGCCCCTGACGCTCAAGGCGGGATTTGAGGTGCGCGACTGGCGCCGCGACCTGCGCGGGGGCACCCGGGTGTTCACGTTCGTCGGCGCGGATGGCCGGCCGAGTACCGCCCCGGCGGGGGGCGACGACGGGGCGTTGCCTTATCTTGACCCCGGATTCTCACGGCGGGTGCTGCCTTTCGGGCATCCGGCGGCCCAGTGGATCAGCAACGAGCGGCTCTGGCGGCTCTACCAGGACAATCCCGGCTATTTCACCCTGAATCCCGACGCCGCCTACCGT
>SYDD01000038.1 GCA_005786775.1 Opitutaceae bacterium | reverse complement strand
CGGCGAGCGACCAGCCGGACACCGCGAGGGCGAGCGCGCAGCGCGTCCCCAGCAGGTCGGACAGCCGGCCCCCGACCGCGTACATCACGGTGTAGCTGAAGAGGAAGTACGACGTGATCCGCGCGTAGCCCGCGTCGTCGATCCCCAGCTCCGCCTGCAGCGTCGGCGCGAGGATCGCGAGCGTCTGCCGGTCCAGGTAGTTGAGCCCCGTGGACAGGAACAGCAGCAGCGCTACCGACCAGCGCAGCGTGGGGACCGAGGCCATAAGGGGCTCAGAACGCGACCGTCGTCGACACGGCGACCTTGCGCGGCGAGTTGAGCCACTGCGCGTAGCGCAGGGTGCCGTTGGTCGCGCGCACGAGGTACACCACCTGGTTCGCGTCGAACAGGTTGGTCACGTTCAGCTGCAGCGTGGGCCGGAGGCCGCGGCCGGGCAGACGGTAGAGCGCGAAGAGGTCGTGGAGGATCCGGTCGGGGAAGTAGTACATCTTCCGTTTCCCGCCGTCCGCGGCGTCCGTGTACATATACCCGCGGTGCTGGTCGCGGAAGCTGCTGCTGAGGCCGAAGACGAGCCCGCGCAGGGCCCCCTGGTCGAACTGGAAGCGGTTGATCAGGCTGTAGCTGCGCTCGGCGTAACCGAAGGTCTGCTCGCCCGCGCGGCGGACGATGAGCGTGCCGTTGGACGGCGAGACGAAGCCGAGCTGGTGCTCGCTCACCGGCAGGCCGGTGCGGTTCGTCCCCACGCCCGGGGCGAGCAGGCCGAGGGCGTCCGCGTTGAGGATCTGGCCCGACTCGCGGTCGAGCTGCGCGAAGTACGGGCTGTTCGGGTCGCGCATCATCGCGAGCGAGAGCGGGACCGGGGCCGAGGCCGGGTTGCGCGGGTCGGAGGGGACGAGCAGCGGCGTGACCGCGGCGGCGGCGGTGGGCCGCACGCCGACGACCGTCTGGCCGCCGACGGTGGTGGTGTTGAACTGGTCGTTGTAGAACTGGGGCAGGATGACGTCGCTGCGCTCGCTGCCGTTGGCGGTGGCGAAGTTGATCCGCACCTGCCAGCCGCGCAGGGGCCGCGCGGACAGCGTGAGGTTGAAGCCGTCCGAGGTGCGGCTGTAGGTGTACGCCGGGCCGCCGTTGCGGCCGTTGATGCCGTTCGGGTCGACGTCGTTCTGGGTTCCGCCGAGGGAGGCGGTGAAGTTCTGCGCCTCGGACACGTAGTAGTTCAGGTTGCCGGAGATCCGGTTCTCCCAGAGTCCGAACTTCAGCCCGACGTCGCGGCTCACGCCCCGCCCGGCGGGCAGGCTCTGGTTGAAGATGTCGCGCGTGGTGTCGAAGTTGATCTTCGCGTTGGTCGAGTAGTTGAGCGAGAGGCGCACGCCCTTGACCGGCGTGTCGATGACGGCGCCGGTCGTCAGGCTGTCGTACGTGATCGGGCCGCGCCGCACGTCGGTGGTCACGCGGCGGTACACGGCCTCCTCGCTGCGGTAGCCGGCCATCGTGTCGATGCGGCCCTTCCACCACTCGCTGAATAGGCTGAAGCCCTGGCTGCGCTCGTCGGTGTCGTCGTGGTAGTAGCCCGCGACGGTGCTGAGGCCGGTCGCCGGGTTGATCGGGCCGGAGAAGCCGTAGGGGTTGGTGGGCGTGCGGGGCACGGCGCCGGGGTAAATGACGGGCTGGGCGACGTAGGTCTTGCCGTTCGGGTGGTCGACGGCGGAGAAGGGCCATTTCCGGCCGCCGATGATCTGGGTCGTGTTGATGGGCAGCCAGATCGCCGGCATATTGATGCGGCCGGAGTCGGCGGCGGTGATCAGCGCCGGATTCTGGATCACCTTCCCCGTGGCGTCGGTCTCGTAGTACCGCCACTGCTCTTGGTTGGTCCACGACTCCATATCCTGGAGGAAGGCGCTGGCCTGGTGGCGGCCCAGTCGGCCGAGGTCCTTCTGGTAGACGAGGGCGACGCGGTAGCCACGGGCGCCGGTGTGGAACGGGTTGAGCTGCGGCAGGCCGGAGGTGAACGCCCACTGCGTGCCGGTGAGGCCGGTCGCCGGGTCGACGTAGAGGTTCCCGACCGAGCCGGGCATAAAGATCGTGTTGTTGGTCGGGCTCAGCGCGTTGTTCACGCGGGCGTCGTGGCCGTAGCGGGCCTGCAGCGCGAGGCCCTCGGCCAGGGTCGCCTCGGCGACGACCGACTTGAGTACGTTCTTGAAGGCGAAGGCGTAGTAGGGCCCGAAGAGCGTGTCGGCCTTCGTCACGTCGATCACCCCGCCGGTCAGCTCGCCCACGTTCCGGAACGCCGCGAGGTAGCGGGTGCTCTGACCGTCGACGCGCTCGCCGGTGGGGAGGAGCAGGTTGAGCGGGGCGCGCAGCGTGCCGGAGTTCGGGTAGGTGGTGATGCGGGTGAGGTGGCGCCACTCGCCGCGGATCTCGAGCCGCCGCCACGGGCGGAACGTCGCCGCGAGGTGGAGCCCCTGGTTCACCTGGCGGTTGGCCGGGCGGAAGTAACGGGCGTCCCCGTGGACGGCGTTGACGCGGAAGGCGAACAGCCGGGAACCGGCGCCGACGTCGACGGAGATGCGGCGGCTGCCCTCGGAGTCGCCCCCGAGGGTGAGGGTGCCGCGCGCAGGCCGGCCCACGATCGCGCGCTTGGAACTGCTGGTGATCACGCCGCCGGCGTCGCCGGAGCCGAAAAGCAGCGAGTTGGAGCCGCCGATCGCCTCGACGCGCTCCACGTCGAAGGAGTCCATCAGGGAGGTGTCCGAGCGGAGGAAGCCGTCGCGGCGCGGGTTGTTGATCTGCAGGCCGCGCATCATCATACTCTTGGGATCCTGCCGGTCGCCCTCGAGGTCCCCGCGGACCTCCTCGTTGCCACCGCTGATGGTGGCGGCGCCGAGGCCCCCGAGCAGGGAGAGCATCTGGGTCATGTCGACCACCGCCAGCTCGTCCATCAGCTCGCGGTTGAACACCTTCGCGTCGAGGGGCGTCTTGCCGAGGGGCGTGTTGGTGCCGGTGATGGCGTTGGTGTTGGTCGCCTCGTAGGTGTCCGTCGTGCTGGCCGTGACCTCGAAGGGGTTGAGGAGGACGCGTTCGGACGCCCGTTCGGGTGCAGGCGCGGGCGCGGCGGCGGAAAGGAGGGCCGGGGCGCAGGGCAGGAGCAGGCGGAGCAGGCGGAGGCGGGCGGAGGGCATGGTACGGCGGGGGAGGGGAAAGCCGGGCGGGGAGCCGTAGAGTGTAACAGAGGCGCCGCCCCCGCCGTAGGCCTTTTTGCGTTTTAGAATTACGAAAAAGCGCCACCGCCCCCGGCTCCGGGATTGCCTCCCGGCCGGGACCGGACCATCCCGGGCTGATGCGCCCCACCCCCCGGCGACGCCGCGTCTCCCTCCTCGTCCCCGGCTGGAACCAGTACGGCCGCGGGATCATCGAGGGGGCGTGGAACTTTGCGCAGCGCGAGGGCTGGATGCTCGATATGCACCCCGCGGGCCCCGACGGCGGGATGCGGATGCCGGCCGGGTGGCAGGGCGACGGCATCATCGCCACCGTGCACTCCACGGCCCTCGCGACCAGCCTCCGCCGCTACGGCGTGCCGGTGGTCAACGTCTCGGGCGCCCGCCTCCCGGGCGTGGCGTTCCCGCGCGTGACTTCCGACGCCGCCGCGGTGGTCGGCTTGGCCGTCGCCCATCTGCGCGCGAAGGGCCTGCGGCATCTGGCGTATTGCGGCGATCCGGGCCGGCGCTTCCTGCAGTTCTGGACGGACGCCTACGGCGGTGCGGTCCGCGCCGCGGGGGCCGAACCGCTGGTTTACCCGGGCGCCGGCCGCCGCGCACCCGCGGGGCTGCTCGCCCGGCACCGCGATCGCGCGCGCTGGCTCGCGACGCTCCCCCGGCCCGTCGGCATCATCGGCTGGGACACGATCACCTGCCGGCAGGTCGCCAGCGCGTGCGAGCTGGCCGGGCTCGAGGTGCCGGACGAGGTCGCGATCATCAGCCTCTCCACCGAGGACCTGCTCGGGCAGACGATCCACCCGCCGATCAGCGGGGTGGACATCCCCGTCAAACGCATCGG
>SYDD01000270.1 GCA_005786775.1 Opitutaceae bacterium | reverse complement strand
GGTGCCCATCATCAGCAGGATATCGCCCATCTGGAGCGGGATCGTCTCGAGCTTGTCGCGGACATTCTCCCCGCCCCGGTGGATGGCGAGGACGATGACGCGGAAGCGCTGGCGGAAGTTCAGTTCACTGATGCTCTGGCCAATGATCTCGGAGTTCGGGGCGACCGCACCCTCGACCACCACGCCCTCGTGGGTGGCGATCTGCTCCAGTCCCGCCTCGGCGGTGAAGTCGAAGCCGGGCATCGAGCGGACTTGGGCGATGCCCGACGGGAGGCAGGCCAGCACCATCCGGTCGCCTTCCTCCAGCGGCGTGCGTTCGGGGTCGACGTCGATGCCCACGCCATCCCGCACGACCTCGATCACCCGGAACCCCCGGGCGCGGACGAGGCCGGCGGCGCGGAGGCTCTTGCCGATGAGGGGGGAGCGGGGCGGGACATAGGCCTCGGCGAAGTAGTCCCGGCGCTCGTCCTCGCTCAGCGTGGCGGTGAGGGGCTCCCGGTTGGGCAGCAGGCGCCGCCCGGCCAGGCCGAGGTAGACGGCGCCGAGCAGGGCGGCCGGCACCCCGACCGCGGCGAGTTCGAACATCCCCAGCCCGGGCAGGTCCCGCTCCAGCAAAATGCCGTTGGCCACCAGGTTCGTGCTCGTGCCGATCAGTGTGCAATTCCCTCCCAGCACGGCCGCGAAGGAGACCGGGATCAGGAACTTGGACACCGGCAGCCGCATCCGGCGGGCCAGGCTGATGGCGACCGGCACGAAGACCACCACCACGGGGGTATTGTTGATCCAGGCCGAGACGAAGGCCACCAGCAGCACCAGCAGGAAGATCACCACCGGATAGGGCAGCCCCTGCACCCGCTCGAGGCTGCCGGACAGATAGTCGAGGGCCCCGCACCGCAGCAGGGCCGCGCAGAGGACGAAGAGGGCCGCGACGGTGATCGGCGCGGGGTTGGCGAACACCGCGAAGACATCCGCGACCGGCACCAGCCCCGAAACGGCGATCACCACCAGCACGCCCAAGGCCACCACGTCGGGCGGGAATTTCTCCCACACGAAGGCAACCATGGCGATCACGACGAGCGCCAGGACGAGGGCGATTTCCAGCGTCATGCGCTGCGGAAGCTGGCAGCCGGGCCGCCGGGGGCCGAGTCGAAAACCGTCCGGGATCCCGGAAAATCCCTTCGGACCGTCGGACCGCACAAGCTTTGACACCGCGGCCGGGGCGGTGGTGTCCTTGTGCCGCCCTAGTCCCATTATGGCCAAAATCTACTCCGATATCACCGCCACGATCGGCAACACTCCCTTGGTCCGCCTGAACCGGACCGCGGCCGCGCATCAGGCCGGGGCCGAGATCCTGCTGAAGCTCGAGTTCTTCAACCCGCTCTCGAGCGTCAAGGACCGCATCGGGGTCTCGATGATCGAGGAGGCCCTGCAGAGCGGGAAGATCAATGCCCAGACCGTCCTGATCGAGCCGACCTCGGGTAACACGGGCATCGCCCTCGCGTTCGTCGCCGCGGCCAAGGGGTTGAAGCTCATCCTGACGATGCCGGAGACGATGAGCATGGAGCGCCGCAAGCTGCTCAAGATCCTGGGCGCGCGGCTGGTGCTCACCGAGGGGCCCAAGGGGATGAAGGGCGCCATCGCCAAGGCGGAGGAGCTCGCCGCCCGCATCCCGAATTCCGTCATCCTCCAGCAGTTCAACAATCCGGCCAACCCGGCCGTGCACCGCCGGACCACCGCCGAGGAGATCTGGCGCGACACCGACGGCAAGGTGGACATCGTGGTCGCCGGAGTCGGCACCGGCGGCCCCAGCACGGGCCTCGGTGAGGTCCTGAAGGCGCGGAAGCCCTCGGTGACGATCATCGCGGTGGAGCCCGATGCTTCCCCGGTGCTTTCCGGCGGCACCCCCGGACCGCACAAGCTCCAGGGCATCGGCGCGGGCTTCGTGCCCGGGGTGCTCAACACCAAGATCTTCGACGAGGTGATCCGCGTGAAGGAGACGGACTCCGGTCCCGTCTCGAAGCAGATCAACCAGCTGGACGGCATCCCCGTGGGCATCTCGTCCGGGGCCATCGCGTGGGCGGCCCTGCAGCTCGCCCGCCGGCCGGAGAACAAGGGCAAGCAGATCGTCGCCATCATCCCCTCGAGCAGCGAGCGCTACCTGTCGTCCTGGCTCTTCGCGGACATCAACACCGAGAGCGACTCGCTGGACGACCTCCTGCCGCCCGCCTGAGGCGGCGGCCGGACCCGAGCCGGGACGCCGCCTAGCGGCGCTCCCGGTACCAGCCGAAGAAGGCCACGGCGAGGGCAGCCATCGCGCCGAACACGCCGACGAGCTTCATCATCACCCCGGCCAGCAGCTGGTCATCCGCCGCCGAGAAGTTCGGGAACAGGCGGGGAGCATACTCGTACGTCGGATAAAGGACGTCGTGGCTGAAGGTGACGTACGCGAACACGGGGGTCATCGCGATAAGGACCCCCAGCAGGTAGACCATCTGCACCCCGGGGCGCCGTGGCGGCAGCACCCGGGAGGGACTGAACAAGGGCCACCAGTAAAGGAGCGCGGCGCCGAAGAACATCAGGTGCTCGATGATGTGCACCAGCCGGTCCTGCAGGGCCCAATCGTAGAGCATCGGCGCGTGCCACGCGCCCACCACGATCGTGTAGGTCGAGCCGGCGATCAGCGGGTGGGTCACCAGCCGCAAGACCGGATGGAGCCCCGGCGCGCCGAGCACCGGGTCGATCATCCAGGCGGGCAGCCCGTGCAGGACGAGGATCGCGGCGGGGTAAATCAGCAGCTGGTGCTGCAGCATATGGGCGCTGAACAGGTAGCGTTCCGCGATCTGGTCCAGCGGGGAGCCCACGGCCAGATAGAAGAACAGCAGCCCGGGATAGAAACATAGCGCCTGCCGGAGCGGCCAAGGGCTACCCGGCGCCAAACGGTCGCGGAAAGGGCCCGCGAGCACGGCCCAGAGCCAGCCGGCGACCACGAGTCCCCCGATGAGCCAGGGTTCATTGTGCCAATGGCGCCAGTCGATCATGGGCGGGTCCGGCGGACCGGAAGGGAGGCAGGCGGGCGGTGCACGGGATAAGGGTCGGAAAGACGCGCCGAAACCGCCGCGCCGCAACTCGGATCGGCCGAGCCGCAAAAAAACCCGATCCCGCGCGGCGGCGGAACCGGGTTGGAAGGGAGACGCGCCCGGATCAGGAGGTGGGCAGGGGGAGGCTTGCCTCGGCGGAGAACAGCGCGAGGAGGGCCCAGACCGTGCCGGAGGCCAGCACCAGCCCGATGAAGAACAGGATCGTGCAGAAGGGCTTATCCCACCGCAGGTGCATGAAGTAGAAGATGACGAACAGGAACTTCACCAGCGACAGGACCACGAGGGAGGCAACCAGCACCCACTTCGGGAAGGGCAGGAACACCGCGACGATCTCGATGCCCGTGATGACCGCGAGGAGCATCGCGATCTGCACGTAGATCTGGAACTTGCTCTCATCGTGGCCGTGGTCGGCCGAGTGGCCGCCGGCGGAGTGGGAAGTGGCGCTCATAGATCAGAGGTATTCCAGCAGGTAGACGGCGGTGAAGATCACGATCCAGACGATGTCGACGACGTGCCAGTAGAGGCCCATCGACTCGACATCGATCGCGTTGGCCTCGCCGAAGGCGACGGGACCGCGGGGACGGGCGAACCAGACACAGGCCCCGACGGCGGCGAGGGCGCCGGCCAGCGCGAGGAACTCCGCCTTCACGAAGTGCCCCACGGCGGCACCGAAGGTCGGCTCCACCTGGATCGCGTGCACCAGACCGAGCGTGACCTTCAGGCACAGGCCGAGGAAGGCGAGGAGGGCCAGCGCGTGCAGCGACTGGTGCGAGAGCCAGGTCCGTTGGGCCGAGCCCGCGCCCGGCTTGAAGGAGCGGACGTACATCAGCGTCAGCCAAAGCACACCGATCGCGACGTGGCAGCCGTGGGTGCCCGTGAGGGTGTAGAACGTGGTCCCGAGCAGGCTGTTCGAGAGCGTCATCTTCTTGTCCACCACGAAGTGCTGGAACTCGTACACCTGGCACCCGAGGAAGATCATCCCGAAGAAGATCGTCGTCAGGAGCGACCAGCGGCAGCTGCGCACGTTGCCCTTCTGGATCGCGGTGACGGCTAGGGCCATCATCAGCGAAGACATCAGGAGGATGAAGGTGGAGAAGGACGTCAGCTCGACGCTGAAGACGGCCTTCGGGTCCAAGCCGCCCGCGGGCGGGTGGAGGCGGTAGACGAGGTGGGTGGCGATCAGGACCCCGAAGAACATGCAGTCCGAGGCCAGAAACGCCCACATGAGCAGCTTCTTGTTCGGAATGCCCGTCGATGTGGACGGGTCGTGGTGGTGATCGATCGAAGCGGAGGCCGCGTGGCTGCTCATGGGAGGTGGGGGCGGGCGAGGGTCAGTGCTTGGCGGGGCCGTGGTCGTCGCCGTGGCCCTTGACGGGCTTGCCGTCCTTGTCGAGGTGCAGGTGGTAACCCTCGTTCCCTTCCAGGGACCAGAAGTAGATGCCCACCAGGGTCACGAGGCCTCCGAGGAGCGACAGGCCTAGCTTCCAGTGGATGCCCGGGACGTCCCACTTGGCCTCGAAGGCGGTGGAGCCGATGCCGACGATGAGGAGCCCGAAACTGGCGAAGAAGGGCCAGATCGAGTTGAACGGCATATGAATGCCGCCGTGGGCCTCCTCGGCTTTCTCGGCGACGGCGCGCTCGGCCGCGATCTGCTCGCGATTGTTCTTCTCGTACCAGAAGGCGTCGCGGTCGTGGACCGTGGGGATGACCCGGAAGTTGTACTCGGGGGGTGGGTTGGGAATCGACCACTCGAGCGTGCGGCCATCCCAGGGATCGCGGCCGACCTTCTCGCCCTTGTAGTAGGTGTAGATCATCACCGCGAAGTAGACCGCGATACCGATGCCGAGGACGAAGGCGCCGATGGAGGCGATGAAATTGGCGGTGTTCCAGCCGAGGTTCGGATCGTAGGTGAACGTGCGGCGGGGCATCCCGTTCAGCCCGAGGAAGTGCATCGGGAAGAAGGTCACATTGAATCCGACGAAGATGATCCAGAAGGACAGCTTGCCCCAGAACTCGCTCACCTTGCGGCCGAACATCAGGGGGAACCAGTAATGGATGCCCGCCAGCAGGGCGAAGATCGAGCCGCCGATCAGCACGTAATGGAAGTGGGCGATGACGAAGTAGGAATCGCTCTGCTGGGTGTCCGCCGGGGCCGCCGAGTGCATCACGCCAGAGAAGCCGCCGATCATGAACATCCAGACGAAGCCGAGGGCGAACATCATCGGGGTGCGCATCATCAGGCGCCCACCCCACATCGTGCCGATCCAATTGAAGATCTTCACGCCGGTCGGGACCGCGATCGCCATCGTCGCGAGGGCGAAGGCCGCCGTGGCGACCGTGCCCATGCCCGTGGTGAACATATGGTGGCTCCAAACCGCGAAGCCGAGGAAGCCGATGCAGGCGCCCGAGAACACCACGATCGGGTAGCCGAACAGCGGCTTGCGGGAGAACGTGGGCAGGATCTCCGAGATGATGCCCATCGCGGGCAAAATCAGGATGTACACCTCGGGGTGACCAAAGACCCAGAACAGGTGCTGCCAGAGGATCGGCATGCCGCCGCCGGAGACCTCGAAGAAGACCGTCCCGAAGTTACGGTCCATCATCAGCTCGACCAGCGCGATGGTGATCGCGGGGAACGAGAGGACGATCAGGAAGGCGGTCACCAGGGTCATCCAGGTGAACACCGGCAGGCGCATCATCGTCATCCCGGGCGCCCGCATATTGATGATCGTGACGATGAAGTTCAGGGAGGCCGCGATGGAGGCGACGCCAAGGAGCTGCAGGCCCATCACCCAGTAGTCGACCGAGTGGCCGGGCGTGAACTGCCGGGAGGTGAGCGGCGAGTAGCCGTACCAGCCGGCATCGGGGGCGTTATGGCCGTCGACCCCGAAGATGGGCCCGATCCAGCCGATGTTGAGGACGATGGCGCCCGCGACGAAGGTCCAGAGCGAGAAGGCGTTCAATCGCGGAAAGGCGACGTCGCGCGCCCCGATCTGCAGGGGCATGATGTAATTAAAGAAGGCCGCCGAGAGCGGCATCACGGCCAGGAAGATCATCGTCGTCCCGTGCATCGTGAACATCGTGTTGTACATCTGGGCGCTCAGCACGGTCCCGTTCGGGTACATTAGCTGGGCCCGGATGAGCAGCGCCTCGACGCCGCCGACCAGGAAGAAGAAAAGGGCGAAAACTCCGTAGAGGAAGCCGATGCGCTTGTGGTCGACCGTGGTGAGCCAGCTCATCAGGCCGGTCTTGGCGGTGGGATGGGCGAGCAGCTTGGGCTGCGCCGGCACCGCGTCCTCCTTGGTGAGATAGGCGGTCTTGGCCGTGGTATCCATAAGTCTTCCGTGGGCTGGAGGGTGGGAGGGCGGGCGGGGCCTTACTTGAGGCTCAGCAGATAGGCCGTGAGGGCTACCTGTTCGGCGTCGGAGAGGGAGATCTTGTTGTCGCGGTAAGCCTTGGCCATCTTGTTGCCGGGCTTCACGGACTCCGGATCGCGGAGCCAGCGGCGGAGCTGTTCCGGATTATTCTCGATCAGGCCGGCGCCGACGGTCGTCCGCGCGCCGAAATGGGTCAGATCCGGGCCTTGGACGCCCATCGCCCCGTGGCCGCGGACGGAATGGCACGCGTTGCAGGTCTTGGCGGCGAACAGCTCACGCCCCTGGGCGATCAGGGCGGGATTCTCGTCCTTCTCGACCACCTGCCTGGCCCGCCAGGCCTCCAGCGGGTTGCGGTCAAAGGCCGCGGAGACGCCGACCTCATTGGTCTTAAAGGCGCGGAGGGCGGCGACCGGGGCGGCGGCCCCGGGGGCGGCCGGGGCGGCGACGGAGCGGGCGAGGGCCAGCTGCTTTTCCTTCCACGCGGCGAAATCCTTCTCGTCGAGGGCGATCACCCGGAAGCGCATCACGGCGTGGGAATCGCCGCAGTACTCGGCGCATTGACCCCAGAAGTACCCGGGCTTGTCGGCCTGCAGCCAGAAGAAGTTCGCGCGATTGGGGATCATGTCGATCTTTCCACCGAGCTTCGGGACCCAGAACGAATGGATCACATCGACCGTCCGGACGTTGATGCGGATGGGACGGCCGGCGGGGATCACCAGCTCGTTGCCGGTGACCAGGGGCGTCTTCGCGCCCGCCGCGTCGACGGCAGCCTGCTCCGCGGGGTACTCGAACTTGAACCACCACTGGTAGCCGGTCGCGGTGACCTCGTAGGCGTTCTTCTTTTCCGCCTCCGGCACGTCGTGCGTGTACCAGATGGCGGTCAACGTGGGCACCGCGATGATAACCAGCGCGAGCACCGAGGCACCGATCAGGCCGATCTCCACCAAGGGATTACCGTGACTCTGAGGCGGGGGCGCCGCGCGCTCGTCCGCCTCGGTGCGGGCCCGGAACCGCCACATCGTGTACGCGAGCACGCCGCCAACCAGAATGAAAATAACGAGCGTAACCCAGCAGGTAACGTAGAAAAGGTCGAGCTGCGAGCGGGCGACGGGGCCCTCGGCGGTCATCGTCGACTGGTGGCCGTCCATCCGCCAGAAGTTGAAATCACAGCCCGAGAGGAGCAGCAGGCCCGCGAGCGCGGCTAGAAAACGGCCGCCGCGGACGAGGGAGGAAGGGACAAAGCGCATTGGAACAGTCGCAGGAGAGAGGGAACGGGACCGACCGAAAGAAAAAAGAGCGTAGGCTTCGCGAAGGAAGGGGCTTTTCAAGCCCCAATTAAGCCCGGTAATGCCCCGCGAGGATTGCGCGGTTCGAGTTTGCATCGCGAGCCGCCCTTCCCACCGTCCCCGTCGCCATGAAATTCTTCGCTCCCCTCGCCCTCCTTACCGCGCTTCTCGCCTGCACCGGACTCCGGGCCGCCGAGCCCGTTCGCACCATCGAGATCACCGCGAACGACCAGATGAAGTTCAATCTCGCGAAAATCGAGGCCAAGGCCGGCGAGACCATCAAGGTCGTGCTCAAGAACGTGGGCACCCTCCCCAAGGAAGCGATGGGCCACAATTGGGTGCTGCTCAAGCCCGGCACCGACCTGAACGCCTTCGCCCAGGCCTCGATGACCGCCAAGGATGCCGAGTACATCGCTCCCGCCCACAAGGACAAGGTGGTCGCCTTCGTCAAAGTGCTGGGGCCCAAGCAGTCCGGTGAGGTGACCTTCACCGTCCCGGCCGCCGGCGAGTACACCTACGTCTGCTCCTTCCCCGGGCACTATATGTTGATGAAGGGCACGCTGGTCGCGAAGTAAGCGCCCCCGCCCCACCCTTTCGGCGCCCCGCCTCGGCGGGGCGCCTTTTTTGTGCCCGCTCCCGGCGGAAAACGTTCTTGCCCTCGCGGAAGGGCGCGTTTGTGTCCCCCGGCTCGCGCGCCAACATAGCTCAGCTGGTCGAGCAACGCTTTCGTAAAGCGTGGGTCGCCGGTTCAAATCCGGCTGTTGGCTCCAGCTCCCGCCCCTCAGGCGGCCGCTGCGCGCTCCCCTCTGCCCGCGCCCAGCGCCTCCGCCGGGCCCCGGGTCAGCGGGCCAAACCAGCGCCAATCGCGCTCCGCGCAGTGGTAGCCCGCCCACGCCTCCCCCTCGGCGGCGAGTCCCGCGCGGTAGGGCGCACGGTACAGGTACCGGAAAGTCGGGTAGCCATCGGCGCCGGCCGGCAGGGGGCGGTGACTGATCTCGGGGGCCCAGGCCAGCCCCAGCCGCGCCAGCGAGGGCGCCAGTTTTCCCTGCAGGACCAGCCCCACCCGGTCGGCCGGGCGGGCGTCCGGAACCGCGGCCACCAGGTGCAATTCGGCGGCCAGCACGACGGCCGTCCGCACGTGGGACACCCCCTCAAGGCCGAGCAGGTGGAGCGCGGCCTGGAACTCGGCGCAGACCGGGGGGACGGCAAGCCCGGCGCGACCGCGGCGGGTCCGGAAGGTGAAGTAGTGGCAGCCGGGGCCGAAGACGCGGGTGGGCGGAAAGGCAAGGGCGAGGGGATCCATCCCCGGAGCCCGGCGGGCCCGGGGACGGCGCTCAAACCCCGCCAGACCCTGAAATCCGGCCCAATGCCGGGCCCGCGGCGGCGGCTTGCCTCGCCGGCGCGCTCCCGCCAGACCCCGGGGCTTATGGAATGCCGCCCGGGCTGCGGGGCGTGCTGCATCGCGCCCTCCATCTCCTCCCCCATCCCCGGGATGCCCCGGGGCAAGCCGGCCGGCGTCCCCTGCGTGCAGCTGCTGCCCGACCTGCGGTGCGCCCTCTTCGGGCGACCGGAGCGCCCGGCCTTCTGCGTCAGCCTCCGCCCCCAGGAGTCGATGTGCGGCACCAGCGCGGCCGAGGCCCGGGCGCTGCTTGCGGAGCTCGAGGCCGCCACCCGGCCGGACTAGGCACCCTCGCCGCCCCACCCCTAAACCGGCAAAACGATGTGCGGCCGCTACGTGCTCAAACGCGAGGACCTCGAGGCCCTGCTGCGGCAACTCGGCGTGAAGGACATCGCCGCCTTCACCAGCCGCTACAACCTCGCCCCGACCAGTCTCGTGCCGATGGTCCGCGGCCCACGGCCCGCGCGGACCGCTGCCACCGCCCAATGGGGGTTGGTCCCGCCTTGGGCGGCGACCCCGGGAGGCAGCCGGTTGGCGAACGCCCGCGCCGAGAGCGTCGCGACCAGACCCGCGTTCCGCGAGGCCTTCCAGAGGCGGCGTTGTATTGTACCGGCCAGCGGCTTCTACGAGTGGGAAACGCGCGGTGGCCGGAAGCTCCCGTGGTACTTCACCCCTCGCGAAAGCCCGCCCCTCGTGCTCGCTGGCCTCTGGGAGGAAGGCCCCGAAGACGCCCCCGCTACCTTCGCCCTAATCACGACGGAGGCCTGCGCGGAAGTCGCCCGCATCCACGACCGAATGCCCGTCGCTCTACCCCCGGAGGCCGCGGAGGCCTGGCTCGATCCCGACCAACCTACCCCGGCGCTCCTGCCGCTGCTGAGGCCTTTGCCCGCGGGCGTCCTTGCGGCAACGCGCGTGTCGCCGCGGGTCAACCAAGTGCGCCACGAGGGTCCAGATTGCCTGCTGCCCCCGAGTGGGCTGGAGGAAGCGGAGGACGGCCAGTTGGATTTGGCCGGGCTGGGTTGAAGCCTGCGGCCTCGCCAGCGCCGCCCCAGACCGCCACGCTGACCCCGTGACCCTTCTCGACCGCCACCTTTTTAAGGGCGTGCTCGCGACCTGCCTCGCGGCGGTGGCGCTGTTCGCCTTCATCGTGGCGCTGCCGAACGTTGTCCGTGAGCTGCTCAGTCCACTCCTGACGGGCCAGTTCGGCCTGGCCACGTTCGTGCGGCTAGTGAGCCTGCTGCTGCCCTTCGCGATCTCCTTCGCGCTGCCGATGGGGATGCTAACGGGGATTCTGCTCACGCTCGGACGCCTGTCCGCCGACCACGAGATCACGGCCATGCGGGCGGCCGGCCTTAGCCTAGCGCGGATCGCGCGGCCGGTACTGGTGCTTGCAGCACTGGGCACCGCGCTGGCCATCCACATCAACCTTGAGTCGGCCCCGTGGGCCCGGGCGGAGTTCCACCGCGCCTTCGCCGATGCCGTGCGCGGCAACCCGATGGGGATCGTCGTACCGAAGACCTTCATCCGGGATTTCCGCGGGGTGGTCCTTTACGTGGGGGCGAAGGAGGGGGACGAGCTGCGCGACATCTGGCTCTGGGACCTCGACCGAGAGTCCCGCGTGCGCCGCCTGGTGCGTGCGGAGTCGGGCCGGCTGGTCTACGATGAGGCGACCAACAGCTTTGTACCTACTCTGGTGCGGGCGACCATCGAGGAACGGGACGGCGACGATCCGGAATCGCCGGCGCGAGCGCCCAAAGTGGCGACCGTAGAGCGCTTCGAGGAGGTGCGGATCTCGCTCGAGCGCTACCTCGGCCAGAGCCTCGTGCGAATTAAGACGGAGTGGCTGACGCTCGAGGAACTCCGGGCGGCGCGGACCCGCCACGCGGCCACAGTCCCGGCGGCCGGGAAGGAACGGGAGCACGCGCGGGAACTAATGAACTACGACCTGCTAGTGCAGGAGAAGCTGAGCCTGGCGACGGCGGTCTTCTCCTTCGCACTGCTGGGCATCCCCCTGGGCATCCGGGTCTCGCGGCGCGAGACTTCCGCCAACCTAGGCATCGCGATCGTCCTCGTCCTCGCCTTCTACGTCCTCACCGCCGGGGTGAAGGCGCTCGACCAGCGGCCGGAATGGCGACCGGACCTCCTCATCTGGCTACCGAACCTGCTGTTCGCAGGCCTCGGCTTCCGCCTCTTCCGCCGCATCGGGCAGCATTGAGCCGGCCGTCGGGGTGGGCTCAGAGCAGCCCCCCCCTTCAGGACCGACAACAAAATGGCTGCGGCCATCACGGACCCGACCATCGCCGTCGAGAGCCGCCCGGCATCCGCAAGAGGTTGCCACGTAGATCACGGTCGGGCCATCGCAGGCGCCGATCGTCGCCACCGCCTGCTCCCGCGGGGACCCGAGCGCGAGCGCCAGCCGCAGCGTGCGGAAGATGCCGAGTTCCCGGCAGCCTTCACCGCTCGGATGGCCGCGCGCAGGTTGCGGGTATCGTTGAGGGCGCCGAGTGGCCCCGCCGCCGGCAGCATCTGGGCCGTGGTAATCCGCGTCGCGGCCAAAGACTGGGGGCCGTCGCGCAGGACGATTTTGTTGAAACTCATGGGGCTAACGGCCCCCAGCATAACCCGGGCAGCGCCGCGGGAGCTCGGCTCAGCTTGGCCGAGGCCGCGCACCAGTTGCGCCGGCGCGCGGCGGTTCAGGGCTTGTCGGCGCGGACCACCGACCCGTTGCGGAACACCACTTCCCGGATGTCCGGCGCTACGGGCCGGGACATGATGGGCCCGCCGATGCCGCCGGTGCCGATGCCCATGCCGCTGCCGCCGATCCCGATGCCACCGGAACCGCCTCCGATGCCGATGCCGACGCTGGAGGACGTGCCGACGACCGTGCCACCGCGGCCGGTGCTCACACCAATCGCGGTGCCCGTGCCGCCCATGCCCCCGCCCATCATCCCGCCGCGGGAGCCGGGATAGTAGGCGCCACCGGGATCGCCCCCCTTTGCGTAAATCCAGATCTCGTCGCCCGCGGGGGAGATGCTGACCTCGCTCGGTTCGCCCCACGCCACGCGGACCATATCTTGGTCCATTCCCGGCTCGACGCGGCCGTCGAGCACCGCCTGTTTCACCTCCAGCGGCCACGTCTCGTAGATGGCGCGGTTGCGGTCGATACGGCTCATTTGCGAAGACGAACAACCGCCGGCGCACGCGGCGGCAACCAAGCAAAGGGCTTGGATCCGGGGGAGGAAACCACGCTTCATCTGGAGGAACGTGGCACGGGACCCGGCGCGCGTAAAGTCCCTCGACGCGGCGCGGACGCCGCTCCGCGATTGCCACGCGCGAGGAAGTGCCCACGCTCCCTCCCCATTTCCGTAGCGCACCGCCGCTCGCCCTTCCCTCCCCATGCCCGCCCAGAAAATCAACCTCGCCCTTGTCGGTCTCGGCTTCGGCGCTGAGTTCATCCCCATCTACCAAGCGCACCCCGACGCGCGCCTTGTCGCGGTCTGCCAGCGCGACCCGAAGAAGCTGAAGGCCATCCAGCAGGCCTTCGGCATCCCCAAGGGCTACACCAGCTACGAGGAGCTGCTGCGAGACCCGGAGATCGACGCGGTCCACATCAATACCCCGATTCCCGACCACGCCGGCCAGACGATCAAGGGCCTCGAGGCGGGAAAACACGTGGCCTGTACCGTGCCGATGGCGACGTCCATCGCGGACTGCCGACGCATCGTGGAGCTCTCCCGCCGGACCGGCCGACGCTACATGATGATGGAGACCGTCGTGTACGCCCGGGAATTCCTCTACCTGAAGGAGCTCTACGAGAAGGGTGATCTCGGGCGCATCCAGTTCCTCCAGGCGAGCCACCAACAGGACATGGACGGCTGGCCCAATTACTGGCCCGGTCTGCCCCCGATGTGGTACGCCACCCATTGCGTGGGGCCGATGCTCGCCCTCACCGGCGCCGCGGCCGAGTATGTCTCCTGTTTCGGCTCCGGTACCATCCGCCCGGAGCTGGTCAAGCACTACGGGTCGCCGTTCGCGGTCGAAACCGCCCACGTGAAGCTGCGGGACAGCGACCTCACGGCGCGCATCATCCGCTCACTCTTTGACGTGGCCCGGCAGTACCGCGAGAGCATCGACGTGTACGGTTCAAAGCGGTCATTCGAATGGACCCTCATTGAGCACGAGCCGCATGTGATGCACACCGCCAAGCTCCCAGAGGACAAGATCCCCCGCAAGGTGCAGGTGCCTGACTATGCCCGCCGCCTGCCCGCCGGCATCCGGAAGTTCACCACGAAGGGCGTCTACGACCTCGGCAAGAAGACGCACCTCAGCTTCACGCAGGGCGCTGGCCACGGCGGTTCCCACCCCCACTTGGCCCACGAGTTCGTCCGCGCCCTTATCGAGGACCGAGACCCCTACCCGAACGCCATTCAGTCCGCCAACTGGACCTGCGTCGGCCTGTGCGCCCACCAGTCCGCCCTCGCCGGCGGGAAGATCGTGCGCCTGCCGGCCTTCACCCAGCCGGCCGCGCCGGGCCGCCGATGATCGAGGTCCGGGGCCTCACCCGCGTCTTCCGCACCTACAAGAAGCGCCCCGGCTTCCTTGGCGGGGTACGCGGGCTCTTCCGGCGCGACTTCGAGGAGAACGCCGCTGCGCAGGACATCTCCTTCTCCATCGCCGAGGGAGAGTTCGTCGGCTTCCTCGGACCCAACGGCGCGGGGAAGACGACCACCCTCAAAATGCTCGCCGGCCTGATCATGCCTACGAGGGGGACGGCCCGCGTCGCCGGCCACGATCCCACTCGCCGCGAAAACGCCTACCGGCGGATCTTTGCCCTCGTACTCGGCCAAAAGAACCAGCTCTGGTGGGACCTGCCCGCGATCGAGTCCTTCCAACTCCTCCGCGCCATCTACGGCCTGCCGCCGGCGGAGTTCCGCGCCACCCTCGACGAGTTGGTCGACCTGCTTGAGGTCCGACCGAAGCTCGACGTAATGGTGCGGGAACTCTCGCTCGGGGAACGGATGAAGATGGAGCTCATCGCGGCGCTGCTCCACCGCCCGCGGGTGCTGTTCCTCGACGAGCCCACCATCGGCCTCGACGTAGTCTCGCAACGCAAAGTCCGCGCGTTCCTGCGCGATTATAACCGCCGCCACCGGGTGACGATCCTGCTGACAAGCCACTACATGGCCGACATCCAAGAGCTCTGCAGCCGGGTGATCGTAATCCACCGCGGGCGGAAGATCTACGACGGGGCGCTCGACCGGCTTGAGGCCGCCGGCGGCGCCCGGCGCAAGATCGTCACCTTCGTGCCCGCCGCCCAGGGCGCGGCCGCCTTCGCCGAGGGCTGGAGCTGCTCCCACGCGCTCACCACCCGGCGCAACGACGAGGGCAAGGTCACGCTCACCGTCCCGGCCGACCAGGTGGTCGCGGCCTCACAGGATATCCTGCGCGCGGGCGCGGTCGCGGACATTACGATCGAGGACGTGCCCCTAGAGGACGTCATCGCCGAGCTCTTCACCGCCCAGGCCTAGGGAGCGGAGATCCGGCCAGCGCCATCCCGCCCCTAGGAGCTCCGCGAGGAGCCCTCGGCAGGTGTGAGCCGCGGTCCGTGCCGCGGCGGCTAGCCCAGCCGCGTCCGCGGTGTCGGGGAGAGCGAGCCGCGACGCGGCGGCGGCATCAAGGCGCTCAAGCCGGCGGACATCAGGGAACGAGGGCAGGCCCCGCCGAAGCCGGAGCTCGTGGAGCAGCCGTGCATTACCTTCCGCAAGTTGGTGGTGGAGCGCCCGCCGCGCCGCGAGCAGTTCCCCGCGGGCGAGCCGCCGCCGCAGCGCCACGTAGTCGCAGATCCATCCCTCAGCTAGGCGGCGCACCCCGGCGTCATCGAGCCGCGCCGGCGGGACGGAGCGGGCGACCCGGGCGTAGAACGCCCCGAAATCCGCCTCTCCCTTTAAGATGCGGTAACCGCCGGCGAGCACCGCGGCCAAATCGGTGAGCGCCTGCTGCGCGGCCGGATCAGAAGGTAACTGCCCCGCCGTCACGAGTCGGGCGAGGCCGCGCAGCGGCTCCGCCGGTAGGACAACCACGTCGAGCTCTCCCCAAGCAGTGACCGCCGTCGCCTTGAGCGCGCTGCCGAGCCGGCCTGGACGGAGGGCGTAGGCCAGCGGGGGCAAGCCGAGGGCAGCGAGCCACGCCCCGTCCGCGAAACGCTCGGGCGCGGTGGTCGCCAGTTGGAAATCCCAGTCGGACCCGGCATCGGGTCCAGTAACCCCGTCGCCGCCGCGCGTCCGGGAACCAATCAGAACGCAGAGCGAGACCGTGAGATCGGTGGCCGCCCATGCGGTAATCAGCTCTCCGGGCAAGGGGGCGTTCACAGCTTACGTAGCGAGAGCAGGATCTCGGTGCCCTCCAACCCTGGCCCGGCGTGGATCTCCCCGTGGTGGAGCCGCAGGATCTCCTTCGCCAGGAACACTCCTAGGCGCCCCTGGTTGGGCACGGCGCCCTCCTCGGGCTCCGGCAAAATACCCTCCAGCTCCAGCAGCCGGCCCTTAATCGAGAGCAGCGCCGTCAGGTCGGCGCCACTGCCCGTGGCACGGACTCGCAGCGAGAGGTCCTTCAGGCCAAGCTCCGCGCGGTTCTCGCCGACCGTGCGGAGGACGGCCCGCAGGGCGAAGTCGATCAGCTTGCGGTTCGCCAGTAGTATCAGCGGCTCTGCGCCCACCTCCACCCGCAGCCCGAGCGCGCGCCCGATCTCCTGGGCCAGCTCACGGATATCGACCGCCTCCGCGTCGGCCTCGTGCAGACCCTGCATCACCGAGAGGTTTGCGTTGAGGGCCTCTAGGTGGCCCACGTCCGCCTTGATTGTCTCCATCAGCGCAGGCGGGGGCATCCGCTCCGCCTTCGCCTGGCGGAACGTGGTGAGCGAGACCAGAGCGTTGCCCAACTCGTGGCTCAAGGTCAGGGCGAGCTCGCGCAATACCTCGCGGCGTCGCATCCGCTCGGCCTGTTCGGCATCGCGCACCTCCGCCGTCGCATCATCCCACCAGGCCCAGACGCCGCCGGTCTCGGCGACGATGCCTGCGGCGGCCCGCCACGGCTGGCCAGGGCGCGGCAATTCCCGGAAAACCGCCCGGTTGCGGCGGGCCTGTCCAATCAGCTCACGCACCAGCACGGGCAACTGGCGGGGAACGGCCTCCGTTGCACCCAGAATCACGCTGCCGGGCAGGTACTTCTCGGCCAGCGCCGCCTTGTCCGCTGCGGCCGCGAGGCGCTCTTGCCCGAGGCAACGGGCGAGGGCCAGCCGAAGCCAACGCGCCAGCTGCACGGCCCGCTCCCGATCGCCCACATCGGGCGGCGCACCATCGTCTCGGACCCCAACCGCAAGGAGCGCGAGGAGCCGGCCGTTGTCGTGGACGGGCACGAGCAGGCGGGCGCCCCAGAGGGCGAGCCGGTTGCGTACAGCAAGACCGGCAAGCGGATCCGCGTCGATGGCGGCCTCGGAACCGTCGACGACAAGGGGCCGCGTCTCAAAAAAGCCCACCAGCGGGTCGTCGGCGCCGAATCCGCCTGCCTCCCCGGACCCGCCTTCCGCACGGAAAACGCTCCCCTCACGGACGAACACCGTGATGCGCGAGGCCTGCAGCGCGCGCCGGGCGCCGCGCCGAAACTCCGCCAGCAGCGCGTCGCGTCGTCCAAGATTCTCGAGGGCACCCTCGATGAATTCCCACCAGCCGGCGGGCGTCGCCGGCCCGCCCCGGACAGACGCTGGCTCCTCGCGCCGGACCCGCGCCGCCAGTGAATCCGCGAGCGCTTGCTGTTCCGCGAGCTCGTCCACCACCGGGAGAAAGTCGCCCAGGCGCTCCCCGCTCTCTTCGTAGGCGAGATACACCTTGGCCCGCCCGGCTAGCCGCGCCTGCTCAAACGGGAGACTGCGTGGCTCGCCCACCAAAATTGTGGGACACCGCGCGAGGCCCGCGGGCAAGCGGTCGGCGGAAGCCAAATCCAGCACCACCACTGCGGCGAACCCCGGCGCCGCCGCCGCCGGAAATACCTGCTCCCCGAGCCGCAACACCACCCTTCCCGCCGGCACGTGCCGCGACCATGACTCCGCCAGCGCGGGGTCCTGGGTCGCTAGGAAGATGAGGCTTGGCATGGGAAGACGACCCGGAACGTCGCGCCGGCCGCCGGCACCGACGGATCCACCGTAATCGTTGCTCCCAGATTCGCGAGGATATCGCGGCAAATCGCAAGCCCGAGACCAAAGCCGGAAGATTTAGTCGTCTGAAAAGGTTGAAATAGGCGCTGTTGCATTTCCGGTGCAATACCGGGACCGCTGTCCGTGACCGCCATCTCGACACCCGATCCAGTATTGCGCGTCGTGATCCGGATCCAGCGCTCGGCGCCTTCATGCGCTTCGACCGCCTGGATCGCGTTAAAGCAAAGATTTAGCATCACCTGCCGGGAGGCGGCGGCATCCGTGTAGACCTCGTCCGGATCAGCCGCGAACACCGTGCGCACTTCGACGCCATGGTCGGCCGCCTTAGCCGTCACGAGGTCGAGGCTCGACTGCAGCACCGCGTGCAGACTCTGGCGCGTGGCAGCATAGGAACGGGGCGCCGACAAATCGAGCAACTGCTGGGTCAGCTGGTCGATGCGCGCGACCTCGCTGCCGATCAGGCGGAAGAATTTATCGCGGAAGGCCGCATCCTGGTAATGCGTAGGCAGCAGTTGGACAAAAGTCTTGATGGAGACCAGTGGGTTGCGGATCTCGTGCGCCATACTGGCGCCGAGGAGCCCGACCGTAGCAAGCTGCTCGGCGTGCTGGACCTTGGCGGAGAAATGGGCGCGCTCAAGCGCGCTTTCCATGATGGAGGCGAGTTCCAGCAACTGTGTGACCTGAGGGTAAGTGTAGGGCCGCCGCGAAGCCCCAACGCCGACGCCGATGACGGCCGTTAGCGACGGCCCCTCCGCCAAAACGAGGACGCCGAGCTCGTGCCGCTCGAGGAATCGGGCCAGTTCCTCCCGCTCCGGCGTGGGCTTCTCCCGCGCCAGCCGCTCCGGGGTGGCCCAGCGGAGGGTTTTAAG
>SYDD01000037.1 GCA_005786775.1 Opitutaceae bacterium | reverse complement strand
TTCGACAGCGGCAAGGTGAAGATCACCGCCGAGGCCGAGTTCCTGCGCGAGAAGTTCAGCTGGAACGACTACGACTGGATTTACAGCGACTTCGCGGGCTGGAAGGAAGCCGCCACCACCGGCCGGTACAACTCCTCCACCGCGACACTCGCGAACACGATCATCGCCAACGCCGGCAACGGCCTGACCGCGAACGTGATCCAGAACACCACCACCCCCACCCTGGCCTACGCGACCTACATCAACAACAAGCGTATCGCCACCAACAACTGGTCGCTCCCCGCCTACACCGGCGTCGAGCGCGGCGCCTACATCACCAACGCCGCCGGCCAGTGGGTGAAGGACGAGGCGTTCAACTACACCAGCCGTGGCGCGCACTTCCGCAACACGATCGACAACCTCGCGGTCACCGTGGACCTGACGCCCTTCAGCTGGCTCGACGTCCGCTACAACTTCCTCAACGAGAAGTCCGAGAATTACTCGGTCGGCCAGGGCGGCGCCCTCATCCTGCCCTACGCCAACGGCATCAACTGGAACTCGGCCACGGGTAACCTCTCCGGTTACTACCGCTACGCCCAGACGCATAACCTCGACGCGGTCGCCAAGTTCGACCTCTTCGGCGTGAAGAACAAGCTGCTCGGCGGCTTCCAGCGCATCAGCCCCTACCAGCAGTTCCTCGGCGGCCAGGCCTTCGGCGAAGTGCAGTGGGCCTTCCTCCCCGGCGCCCGCAACACCACGTCCAACCCGGACTACCGCGGCACCAATGTCGCCCTGTACAACCACGGCGGCGTCCCGGTCAACCAGGTCATCCGCGACCGCACCGGCGCCATCAAGCCGGTCCGCCAGATCTACTCGAACTTCGACCCGGGCTTCGAGATCTACCCGGACATCAACGTCTACCATCAGGACGACCGCAACGCCCTCGACGGCTACAAGTCCAAGACCGAGTCCCTGTACCTCAACTGGCAGGCGACCACCTTCAAGGACCGCCTCACCCTGCTCGCGGGTTACCGCCAGGAGCGCAACTGGCAGCGCGGCCAGTACCAGCCGAACAACTATCCGTGGTTCATCTACTTCCCGGATATGCACCTGAACCCGACCCTCTATCCCGAGGACGTCTGGGGTCACTCGATCAGCTACCAGCGCGGCCTGTATACCGACACCAAGGGTAGTTCCTGGATGGGCGGCCTTTCGTTTGCGGTCACCAAGGAGCTGAGCATCTACGCCTCGAACTCGAAGACGTTCAAGTTCAACAACGGCCGCGTCTCCGGCATCTTCGCGGGTGACGAAGCCCTTTGGTTCGAGGAAGCCCGTCGCACCGGCTTCGGCGGCACCCCCGGCCAGTCGTTCCGCTACCTCGGTCAGACGGTCACGTCGCTGCAGCAGTTCCGCGACATCCTCACCGGCCGCGGCGTGTTCGAGCTGCTCAAGAACGAGCAGGGTATGAACTGGGAAATCGGCGCCAAGCTGTCCCAGCTCAACGGACAGCTCGTCGGCACGCTCTCGTTCTTCCGCGGCGAGCGTGAGAACCAGATGCTCGACGACGGCGCGAAGCAGTCGAACCTCGAGGAGCCGCTGAACTTCAGCACCGACCTCTTCGCGGTCGGCTCCCCGTACCGCGGCCAGCGCCTGCTCCGCTGGCGCACGACCGACCTCCTCAACCGCATTGAGGGTGGCGAGGCCGAGCTGATCTGGACCCCCCGCCGCAACTTCCAGGCCGTCGTCAACGGCTCCTGGCTGTGGACCGCCAAGACGGTGTACGACAAGACCCGCGCCGCCCCCGGCACGACCACGTACAACGCCCTCACGCCCGCCGGCAAGGTCGCCTCCGACATCTACTACAACGCGCGCATCGAGAACGTCCCCGAGTACCGCCTCAACGTGTTCGGCAAGTACACGTTCACGGACGGCATCGGCGGGGTCGCCCGCGGCCTCAACGTCGGCCTCGGCATGCGCTACTCGTCCGAGACGGTCGTCTCCCGCTCCGTCGACTGGAACCCCCTCGCGGGCGGCTACCAGGCCGGCGACTACGTGGTGTATGACCTGACGCTCGCCTACCCCTGGACCGTTCTGGGCTACCGGATCAATACCAACTTCGGTCTCTACAACGTGACCGACGAGAAGTACTCCGAGGGCTCGTTCGCGATGTCCCCGGCCCGGAACTGGATCTTCCGGAACACGCTCAAGTTCTGATCCGGCCTCGCGGCCAGGATCCCGAGGCGGCGCCGCAAGGCGCCGCCTTTTTTCTTGCCCACCCGCCCCGCGCATCGCGCTTGCCCGCCCCGCCCGGCCCGCTGGACTGCGGGGGCCCGCCGTCCCGGATGCCGCCCGCCCCCACCTTCCTCCTGCTCCGCCGCCGCTACCTCGGCGACGTGGTGCTGCTCGGCGCCGTCGCCCGCAACCTCCGCCACCACCGGCCGGACGCCCGCATCCATCTCGTCACCGAGGCCGCCTACGCCGGCCTCGCCCCGCTCCAGCCGGAGCTGGCCGGGGTCCTCGCCTTCCCGCGCCGCGCGGCCGAGTGGCCCGGCTTCGTGCGCCGGCTCCGCGCCCTCCGCGCGACCCACGCGCTCGACTTCGACAACACGGAGCGCACCGCCCTCGTCACCCGGCTCTCCGGCGCACCGGT
>SYDD01000269.1 GCA_005786775.1 Opitutaceae bacterium | reverse complement strand
TGCTCGCCGTCGTGCGTCCGGGCAACCCCGACCTACAGATGCCCCCGGCCGACGCAGGAGCGCCGCTCACCCCCGCGCAGGTCGCCGACCTCGAGGCGTGGATCCGCCGCGGCGCTCCCGACCCGCGGGACGGCGTGGCCGTTCCGACCTCGGCCGAGCTCGCCCTTACGCACTGGGCCTTCCAGCCGCCGCGCGCGCCCGCGCTACCGTCGGTGCCGGGCGCCGCAGCTGATCCCGTGGCCGCCTTTCTGCTGGCCACGCCGGGCGCGCCCGCCGTAGCGCCTGCGCCGGAAGCTGACGCCCGAACGCTGCTGCGGCGGGTTAGCTACGCGCTCACTGGCTTGCCCCCGACCGCGGAGGAGACCGACACGTTCGTTCGCGAGCACGCCGCCGACCCAGGCGCCTATGCGCGCGCGGTGGAACGTTTGCTCGCTTCGCCCGCCTACGGCGAACGCTGGGGCCGCCATTGGCTCGATGTGGCGCGCTATGCGGACACCCAGGGTTACCTCGTGGGCGAGGCGGAGCGGCGCTTCCCCTTCTCCCACACTTACCGCGACTATGTGATCCGCGCCTTCAACGCCGACCTGCCCTACGACCGCTTTCTTGCCGAGCAGCTGGCCGGCGACCTTCTCCCGGCCGCGGAGGACCGGAGCCCCCTCGCCGCCCTCGGCTTCCTCACGCTCGGACGTCGCTTTCTCAACAACCAAAATGACATCATCGACGACCGGATCGATGTCGTCACTCGCGGCCTGCTTGGTCTGACCGTCGCCTGTGCGCGTTGCCACGACCACAAGTCCGAGCCGGTGACGATGCGGGATTATTACGGCCTACACGGCATCTTCGCCTCCTCCGAGGAACCGGCAGAGAAACCCCTGCTCGCCCCGGTGGTGGATACCGCGGAGCATCGCGCCTACCTCGCCAAGCGGGCCGCGACCGAGGAGCGGGTGCGGGCCCGCGAGCGTGAGGAAGTGGATAAATTTCTCGCCGGCATCCGCGCGCGGACGGGGGATTACCTCCTGGGGGTCCGCGACGCGGCGCGGCTGCCGCCCGATGCGAAGCCGGAGCTGTTCGCCGGCGAGCGGAAACTCAACCCGGAGTTTCTGCGGCGCTGGCGCGAGTTTCTTGCCCCTCCGGAGGCGGTGGCGCATCCCGTCCTCGCCCCGTGGTTCGCGCTGGTGGCGTTGCCGGAGGAGGGCTTTGCGGCTGCGGCGGCCGATCTCATCTGCAGTTGGTCCGACACCCGCCCAGCGGGCCTCGATCCGACGGTTGTCGCGGCCCTAGCCGGCGTGGCGCGGCCCTTGGGTTCCCCCGCGGACGTCGCAGCCGTCTACAACTGCGTATTTGCCGCCGCCGGTCCTCTTCTGTCCCCGCAGGAACCCGCGCCGCTTTCCGGCCCACGCGCGTGGGCGGCCGCGGAGGATTTCCCCGGCACGCTGCCGTTCCCGGCGGCGGCCGCACTGATCCGGCGCCAGCTCGACACCCGCACCGCGGCCATCCGTCGCGAGCTGGCGGCGCTCGAGTGGACGGAACCCGGCGCCCCGTTGCGCGCGATGGCCCTCGCCGATCGCGCGCAGCCGCGCGATTCCCCCGTGCTCCTCCGGGGCAATGCGGCGAACCGGGGCCCCGTCGTGCCGCGCGGGGTGCCCGCCCTCCTCGCCGGTGAGGGAGCGCCGCCCGTCGCCGCGGGCAGCGGCCGGCTGGAGCTGGCGCGGGCGGTGGCGCGGGCGGACAATCCGCTGACCGCCCGCGTGGGCGTCAACCGCGTCTGGGCGTGGCATTTCGGCGAGGGCCTGGTGCGGACCCCGAGCGACTTTGGCGTGCGTACGGCGGAGCCGGAGCTGCGGGATCTGCTCGACTGGTTGGCGGCGGACTTTGTGGCCGGGGGCTGGTCGGTGAAGCGGCTCCAGCGCCGGATCGTGCTCTCGGCGGCCTATCGTCGCGCCGGGGAGGCTTCGGCCGCCACCCTTGCGGCCGATCCTGAGAACCGGCGGCTGACGCGCTTTCCCCGCCGCCGCCTCGATTTAGAGGGCCTGCGCGACACCTTCCTTGCGGTCTCCGGTCGACTGGAGACGCGGTTGGGCGGGCTGGCGGAGGACTTGTGGCGCGAGCCGTTCACGAACCGGCGGACGGTATACGGCTTCATCGACCGGCAGAATCTCCCGGGCATCTTCCGCGCCTTCGATTTCCCCAACCCTGACTCCTCCGCGGCCCAGCGCTTCGCGACAACGGTCCCGCAGCAAGCCTTGTTCCTGCTCAATAGCCCGTTCGCGCTGGAGATGGCGCGGGCGCTCGCGGCCCGGGCCGAGTCCGCTGCGGGGTCCGGCCCGGCGCGGCTAGAGGCCCTGTACCGGTTCGTGCACCAGCGCGCCCCGGACGCCGCGGAACGCGGTTGGGCGGAGGAGTTCCTCGCGGCGGAATCGGTGGCCCCGCCGGCCCCTGGCGCGGCGACCGGAGGCAACCTGGCGCGTCCGCCACTCTCTCGGCTGGCCCAGCTGGCGCAGGTGCTGCTGTTGGCCAACGAAACGGCGTTCGTGGATTGACCGTTCCCGCGGCACGCTGGAAGGTGGGATCGCGCATGATCCCTGCCCGCCTCGCCCTCCCGGTCCTGCTTGTCCTGCCCGAGGCCTTCGGCGCCGCCCCCGCCGCTGAATCCCTCGCGCACCGTAATACCTACGCCCAGGCCTACGGCGCTACCAAGGGCGCCACGGAGGTCGATCCGGCAAAGGACCTCCCGCGTTACCCGGCCGTTGCGCCGGCGGAAGCGATCGCCACTTGGAAGGTGAAGCCGGGTTTCCGCCTCGAGCTGGTGGCGCACGAGCCGCAGGTGCGCGACCCCGTCGCGATCACCTTTGACGAGAACGGACGGATGTTCGTCTGTGAGATGATCGACTATTCCGAGGAACGCGACCGCAACCCGCACCTCGGCCGTATCTCGGTACTGGAGGACCGCGACGGCGACGGCCGGTACGAGACGAGCCGCGTGTTCGCGGACAATCTTCCGTGGCCCAACGGCCTTATCTGGGCAAACGGAGGTCTCTATGTTGGCGCCACGCCCGACATCTGGCGCTTCGAGGACCGGGACGGCGACGGCCGGGCGGAATTGCGCGAGAAGGTCTTCACCGGCTTCGGCACGGGCTTAGCCCGCCTCAACGTGCAGGCGATGTTCAACAGCTTCACGTGGGGTCCCGACAATCGCATTCACGTCCAGGGCGGCACCGGCAATCGCGGTCTGATCCGCTCGCTCCGGCGCCCGGAGCTCTCCGCGGAGGAACTGGGCGGACGCAACTTCTGGTTTGATCCCCGGACGCACGCGTTCGGCTTCACGCCCGGCGGCGCGCAGTACGGGATGAGCTTCGACGACTTCGGCCGGCGCTTCGCCTGCTCCAACTCGGACCACCTCCAGTTCTGGGTCTACGACGGCCGCTACGCCGAGCGGAACCCCTATTTTACTCCGCCCGTGCCGCGCCAGAGCATCGCCGCCGATGGGGGCGCCGCTGAGGTTCATCGGATCAGCCCGGATGAGCCTTGGCGCATCATTCGCACTCGTTGGCGCATTGGTGGGGTGGTCCGTGGCGCAGTCGAGGGCGGTGGCCGCGTCAGCGGATACTTTACCGGGGCCTCCGGCACGCACGTCTACCGCGGCGACGCCTATGGCCTGGACTTCGTCAATAATACCTTCAGCGGCGATTCGGGCGGTCAGCTGGTCCACCGCAAGCGGCTGTACGATGACGGTGCGAGCCTGGTCGGCCGCCGACCGGACGACGAGCAGGGCTTCGAGTTCGCGGCGAGCCGCGATACTTGGGTCAGAGTGGTCAACTTCGCCAACGCGCCGGACGGGACGCTGCACATCTGCGATATGTACCGCGAGGTGATCGAGCACCCGTGGAGCATCCCGGACGAGATCAAGCGCCACCTTGACTTGAACTCGGGCAACGATCGCGGCCGCATCTACCGGCTGGTTCCCACCGACGCCGTCTGGCGGCGTCGCGCCAACCCGGCCCTCGGCGCGGTCGACACCGCGACCCTCGTCGCCACCCTTACTCACCCCAACGGCTGGCACCGCGACACCGCCTCGCGCCTGTTGTACGAGCGCCAGGACCGAGCGGCTGGTCCGCTCCTCGCGCGGCTGGTCCGCGAGGCTGCCCCTGCGACCGCGCGCTTCCACGCGCTCGGCGCGCTCCAGGGCCTCGGCGCCCTCGACGGAGAGACCCTCGCCGTCGCGGCGGATGACCGGGACGCGCACGTGCGGGAGCGCGCTATTGCTCTGGCGGAGCCGCTGCTGGAGTCCGGCCAAGCGCCGGCGACACTCGTGGCCGCTCTCGATCGCCGCGCCGAGGACGCCAGCCCGCGCGTGCGGATGCAGCTCGCGTTCAGTGCCGCTTATTCCCCGGCCCTCGCCCCGGCGCTGGCCAAGATTGCCGCACGGGACCATGCGGATAAGTGGATCTCCGTCGCGCTCCTTACCAGCCCGCCCCCGGTGATCGCGGCTACGCTGCTACCCGCGATGACGCGGGATCCGGCTCTCGCGCGGAGCGCCGCACCCTTCGTCGCTCGCTTGATCGAGACGCGCGCCGCGACGGCCGCTGCCGCCGACCTCGCGCCGCTCATCGAATTCATCGCCCAGCCCGGCACCAGCCCGCAGTGGATCCGGGCCTTGGGCGAGGGACTGCGGCGCGCGGGCTCCGGGATCGCGCAGGCCGACCGGGAGCGGAAGCTCGACGCCGTCTTCACCCGCGCGGCGGTCCGCGCCCGCGACGCGTCCGCCCCCGCGGCGGAACGCCTGGAGGCGATTGAACTGCTGTCCGTGGGTGGAGCCGCGCAGGCTCGGGCCGCCCTTGCCGCCGCGCGCGCCGCCGGTCAACCCGAGGCAGTACAGGTCGCGGCCGTGCGCGCCCTCGGGATGCAGACTGGCCCCGAGGTGGCGACGATCCTACTCGATCATTGGCGGTATGCCCCGAAGGCGAAGGACGCGGCCTTGGCGGCGCTGCTGGCCCGGGAGGATCGGACCAAGGCGTTGCTGGACGCGGTCGCAGCTGGCCAGGTGCCCGCAGCCGACTTCTCCGCCTCGCAGATTGAGGCGCTCGCCCGCCACAAGCACGAGCCCACCCGGGTCCTTGCGCGCGCCGTGCTGGCCTCCGTCATCCCACCCTCGCGCGAGGAGGTGGCGGCGAAGTTCCAACCGGCGATTGCACTCGTCGGGGATGCGGATCGAGGGCGCGGCATCTATGCCGGCCGTTGCAGCGTCTGCCACCGGGCCGGCAGTGAGGGGCTGGAACTCGGGCCGGACCTAGTCACGGTGAAATCTCGCGGCCGCGACTCGCTGCTCGCCGCGATCATCAACCCGCACCAGGAGGTCGCGCCGCAGTACATTGCCTACGAGGTGAACACCAAGGACGGTAACGCCTTTCTCGGGATGATTTCGCGCGACGAAGCCTCAAGCCTCTCCCTGCGGATCATGGGCGGCGCAGAAGTCACCCTGCCGCGGACCAACATCCGGGGGAGTGCCTCCTCCGGTAAGAGCCTGATGCCCGAGGGCCTTGAGGCGGGGTTGTCGGTTCAAGAGATGGCCGACCTCCTCACATTCATCGAGCAACTGAAGTGAGCGCGGTCCGCCCGGGGTAGGGACGTCAGCCCCGGGCGCGCGGTCTTATTTGAGCGGCGACGTGATCTCGATCCGGGAGCGCGAGCGGTAAGTGGAGGAGAATGGCTTGCCGAGCAGAAGGGTCAGGATCCACGGCGCGACGACCGCCGGCGCCAGGGTCACGGCGTCGAAGAGTCCCGGCAGAGATTTCAACAGGAAACCTAGGCCGGCGCCGATCAGCGCAAGGAGCGGAAAGAAGGCAGAGGGCAGGCCAGGTCCGATGGCTAGCACTAGGGTTAGCGCCAACGAGAACACCGCGACGGTGGGGTACAAGCCCCCGAGCGCCAGCCCGGCGAGGTAAGCGAACGGGGCGTGAATTGTTTTCGGATCGCGGCGGCTGCGGCACTGCAGCAGTGCGCCCACCAGCAGAACCCCGGCCCGGAGCAGCAGCGGGGGATGGGCATCGATGCCCGCCGAGATCAGATCAACGGCGGTGGCGGCGCTCAGCAGTCCGGCCCCGACCGCGGCACGGATGAGGTCAAACCAATGGAGTCCGAAGAAAAGGGTGCGGGGCCAGTAGCCGTGCCAACCGAGTTCGAGCACGCGGTGGCGTCCCTTCTTCCCCTGCAGCAGCGCGACGGGCGTCCATAACAGCACCACGGCGGGCAGAAAGAGGGACCAGTCGACGGTCATCGCGTCACGGTGGGGAATTCGCGCGGCGGGGTGGAGGAAAAACGCGGTCTGTCCCGCCGCATTAGCGGGATCCCGGGGCCTGCCACGGCACGGCTCCGCCGCGTTGGATCTGCGCACTTAAGGCGGCTTGCAGTTCCCGCACGACGCGCAGTTCCTTGGTGGCCAGATTCGTGCGTTCCGCAGGATCCTGCGCCAAGTCGTAGAGTTCCAGTGCGCCGTAGGGCGAGTTCCGCAGCAGCTTCCAGCTCCCGCGGATGAGCGCATGGTAATCCTGACCGCCGTACGCCGGTCCGCCTTCGCGTCGCACGAAGTACAGGTCGCGCGGGCCCGCGGGCGGCGGTCCGCCGCGCAGATGACCAAGCAGGCTTCGTGCGTCCAGATCCGCCGGGAGCGGCACGCCGGCGGCCTCGAGGACCGTCGGGAATAGGTCGAACGTCTGGCCCGCGTAGCCCGAGATGGTCCCCGCCGCCACTGGCCCGGGCCACCGCACTAGAAACGGCACTCGCAGCCCACCGTCGTAGTGGCTCTGTTTCCCGTCCCGCCACGGGTCATTATTCTGCGCGTGCGGGAGGGAGCCCCCGTTGTCGGAAGTGAAGACCACTAGCGTGCGGGCGGCGAGGCCGGTCTCCTCGAGGGTGGTGAGGACTTGCCCGATGGCGTCGTCAAGGTGTTCCACGAAGGCAACGTTCAGGGCGCGCTTGGGATCGAGGCCGGGCAGGCGCCGTTGGACTCGCTCGAGGTAGGCTGCGGGGGGCTCGATCGGAAAATGAGGGGCGTTGTACGCGAGGTAGAGGAAGAAGGGCTGGTCCGCGCGTGCCCGCTCTCGGAGGTATGCCTGGGTCCACGTAGTGAAGACGTCTGTCGCGTGGCCCTCCGCGGTGATGACCTCCGTGTTGCGGCGCAGGTAGTTTTGCCCGTGGCGGAGGTGGCCGGTGAAGCTGTCCATCATGTCCCCGAGAAAACCGTGGAAGTAATCGAAGCCGCGGTCGGTGGGGAGGTTTGGCCGTTCTAGTCCGAGGTGCCATTTGCCGACGTGCGCGGTGTGGTAGCCCGCGGATTTTAGCAGGTCGGCGAGGGTCGGGATACCCGGCGCAAGGAAGCCGAAGGAGTTGGCCGCCTGCGTTCGGATCACGCCTGGCACGCCCACGCGGTCCGGGTGCCGGCCGGTGAGCAGCGCCGCGCGCGCCGGGGAGCACACGGTGCAGTTGGAACGCATCGCCGTGAACCGCATCCCACCGGCCGCGAGGGCGTCGAGCTGCGGCGTCCGCACGTCGGCGCCGGGGCGGTATACGGAGACGTCGCCGATGCCGTGGTCGTCGGTGACGATCACCAGCACGTTGGGCGGGCGCTCGGCCGGGGCGGCGGCGGGCAGGGCGGGAGCCGCGGCCGCGAGGACGAGCAGCGCGAGGGGCAGGGGAGGCAGGCGCATCCCCGCACGGCAACCGTGGGCGCGTGGGAGGCAAGCCGCAATGCGGACGCGTCCGGCATTGCCCCGGCCCCCGGTGGGCAACAGCGTTTGCTCCGGCCACCCCGCCACCACCTCCGTCCCGGGGCAGGGCCGCCGCCCCGATGAATACCCCCCACCTCCTTGCCGTCGCCCTGTGGGTCCTCGCGACCTGGCCTGCCGTCGCCGCCGTACGCCTGCCGGCCATCCTCTCGGACCAGATGGTCCTCCAGGCGGGGCAACCCGTGGCCCTCTGGGGCTGGGCCAGCCCCGACGAGGCGGTCACGGTCACGTTCCTCGGCCAAAGCCAGGCCACGCGCGCCGGCGCCGGCGGCCGTTGGGCGGTGACCCTGTCCCCGCTGCCCG
>SYDD01000268.1 GCA_005786775.1 Opitutaceae bacterium | reverse complement strand
GAGCCGGCGGTCGACGCAGACGCTTTGCTGGCGCTGGTGGCGCGGGTGGCGGGACGCGAGCTGGCGCCGGCGGCCAACGCGCAGGGCAACATCGATTTCCAGCTTACGCGCGGTGAGCTGGGGCTAACCACCTAAGGCGAGTTGCGGGACCCCGCGAGGGCGGGAGGGCTCAGCGGCCGACCTTGCGGAGGGCCTTGTTGATAGCCTCGAGTTTGCAGGCAGCGGGGTCGTAATCGGGGCCGAGCCACTCGAGCCATTCGCGGCCGAGCTCGGTGTTCGGCTCTTGGATGCAGGCCAGCATATCGTGGAAGGCGTCTAGGCCGCCGCAGTCCTCGGGAGGACCGGCGCGTTCGCCGGCCACGCATACCGGGTAGACCTTGCCCTTGGCGAGGGGTTGGATGCCCTCCACCCGCAGCTCCACCTGCCAGCCCGGGCCGAAGTGGTAATGGTAGACGCCCCGTTCCCGGTGTTCCAGATCCACGGTCGCGAGCGTGACATCCCGATCGTCCTCGACCACGAGGTCCTCCCGCTGGAGCGGGTTACCGTACCGAACGTCCTCGAACTGGAAGGAGTGCGTTTGATAATCAAACCAGTCGAAGGCGACCTGGATGGCCTCGTGAAGGCGGGAGAGCCACATCGACTCGCGCACGAGGAGCCGGCGCCAGACTCGGGGTTGGGCGCCCGTCAGCTCCAGGTGCAGCAGGAACGCGCGGTCGCGGGACCGCTTCGTCCGGGCACCCTTGCCTTCGTGGAGCGAAATCATCGCGGGGACCAAAGCGCCCGGGCGCCGGGCCGGCAAGCGGAAGCCGGATCGGCGCGGAACGGGCTCAGAACGACCGGCTCAGCGTGACCCCGGCCTGCCGCGGATCCGCGCGGGAGGTGTAGCGGCGGGGCGCGTAGTCGGGGTCCTCGTTACCGAAGAAGAACACCCGTTTGTCGTAGGCGGTGTCGGCGAGATTGCGGGCCCAGAGCGTGAGCGTCCAACCGGGGGTCGCGTAGCCCAGCGTGGCGTTCCAGACCCCGAAGGCGCGGCGCGCCTCGTCGTGGTTGTTCGAATCGAACTGGGCGGCGCGGCCGGTGTGCTCGAGGCGCCCGAACCAGCCGGGGCCGGCGCCGTGGCGCAGGGCGAGGGTGTGCCCGTGGCGCGGAGTGTTAGCGAGCCGGCGCCCCCCGGCGGGCAGGCCGCTGGCGAGGCGGAAGCGGGCAAGGTCGGAATCCTGTAGGAATCCGGAAGCCTGCACGGACCACGCGCGGGGGAGGACCCAGGTGGCGGACACCTCGAGGCCGGAGACGCGCGCGGTGTCACCGTTGGCGGTGAAGAAGCGGTAATTCCCGCCGAAACCGGCGGAATCGCGGACCTGGACTTGGCGTCGATCGAGCAGGAAGGCGGTCGCCTCGCCGCGCAGACGCCCCCCGAAGGCCTGGCCACGCAGGCCGGCCTCCCAGTTCCACAGGTCCTCGGTGCCATAGGTGAGCGGATCGGCCGGCGGGGAAATGCGGGCGTCCACGTTGATCCCGCCGGCCTTGTAGCCCCGAGTGAGGGAGGCCCAAGCTAGCCGACCGGCGCCAAGGTCATGCTCGAGGACTAGGCGGCCGCCGGCGAGGGAGTCGGCGAAGGTGGGGGTGAAGGTAACGACGGGGTCACTGGTGCCACGCGACTTGCGGAAGCGGGTGCGGACGCCGCGGCCAGCCGTCTCGACCCGTTCGGCGCGGAGGCCAGCGGTGAGGCGCGTGCCTAGGGCGAGGGTCCAGCCGGCCTGCGCGAAGAGCGCGCCGTTGTCGCTGCGGTAGGTGGTCCGCAGGCCGCGGAGGTTACCCGGGTCCTCGTTGGTGTAGCCGGACGTCTCCTCGGTGCGGCCGGCCCAGGCACCGAGCGTCCAGCGGGCGGCACCGGGGGCGGCGGCTGCGGGGGTGTCGAGCCGCAGTTCCTGGCTGAAGGCGGTGCGGCGGCGGCCGAGGTCGCTGAAGCCCCGGTAGGAAGCGGCCGTCCAGTCGTCGTCGTAACTGTAGCGGGAGGTAGTGCGCGTGACCTGGCTGACCGCGGTGAGGCGCAGGCCAGGGCCGGGGGAGACCACGCGGAGGCTGGCGCCGCGGGAATTCTGGTCATCCCGGCCGGGCTGGTCGCTGAAGGTCAGCTCGCCGTTGTTGTCCAAGGCGAACTCATCGAAGCCATTGCGCAGGCGGGCGTGGAGCAGGCCACCCTCAAGCCGCCAGCCCGAGGGAAGGGTGGTGGCGAGGCGCAGGCGGCCGGCGGTCTCGTCGCGGGTGTTGGTGGCGCGGCCGAGCGTGACGTTGCGGCGGAAGCCGTCGTCGGTGTGGCGCTGGAGGCTGAGGCGGAAGGCGGGGCGGCCGGGGTCGCTGCCCGGGACCAGGGCGCCCCCGAAGGCGAGCCCAGCGGTGGACAACCCCTCGCCGCCGGCGGTGGCCTCGAGGCGGCCCGACCAGCGGGTAGAGGGGGCGGTCGTCACGAGCCGGACGAGCCCGCCGGCGGCATTGGCCCCGAAGGCGCCGGCCTGCGGGCCGCGGAGCACCTCCACCTGGTCCACGTCGAACGTGCCGGCGAGGCCGCCGAGGCCGGTGAAGTCGAAATCATCGACCAGAAAGCGGACGGCGGAGTCGGGCGTCTCGCCCTCGTACTGGGAGTTCTCGCCGACGCCGCGGAGCTGCAGGTAACGAGGGCGGGAGGTGCCGCCGGTCCACGTGAGCCCGGGGATCTGGTCGACGAGGTCGCCGAAGTGGCGGATCGCGCTGGCGGCGAGGGCGGGGGCGTCGAGGACCGTGACGCTGGCGGGGATGCGCTCGAGGTCGGCGCCCCAGAGGTCGGCGGTGACGCGGACCGGGGCGAGCGGCACGGCGGGCGCGGGGGCCTCGGCGGCGCGGGCGGCGGCGAGGAGCGGCAGGAGGAGGAGCAGGGAGACAGGACGTGGCATTGGGTGGCAACCTGCAACCCGGGGCCACGTCGCCGAAGGAGGCGCCTCCGGCGCACCCGAACGGCGCAACTGGCGGCGCCTGCTGTTTCCTTCGTCGGCATGATCCGGCAGGTTCAAAGGGTCGAGCGGCCGGTCGCGCCGCAATCTCAGTCTTCCGCGGAAGACACCCCTACAGGCGGCGTCAAACAACGGGGCCCACCGGAGCGGGGCAAGCGCCAAGTAACTGCAGCGTGACCGCGTCGCCGACGGCGACGCGGGGCTTCCCCTGCGGCCGGGAATGCCCCAGCGTCCTTCTGCCCATGCAGACTCGCGTCCTCGGCCGCACCGGCCTCCGCCTTCCCGTTCTTAGCTTCGGCGCCTCCTCCCTCGGGGCTGAGTTCCGCAAGGTCACCCTTGACGAAGCGCTCGCCAGCGTGCGCACGGCCCTTGATTGCGGGCTGAACCTGATCGATACCTCGCCGTTCTACGGTCGGGGCATGAGCGAGGTCCTGCTCGGGATCGCGCTCCAGGGCGTGCCGCGCGACTCCTACCTGCTGTGCACCAAGCTCGGTCGCTACGACTTGGCGCACTTCGACTTCTCGGCGCGGCGGGTGGAGGAGAGCATCGACGTGAGCCTGCACCGGCTGGGCACCGACCACCTAGACATCGTGCTGTGCCACGACATCGAATTTGTGCCGCTGCGGCAGATCGTCGAGGAGACCCTGCCGGCGCTGCGCCGGGCGCGGGACGCCGGCAAGGTGCGTTGGATCGGGTTCAGCGGCTACCCCATGAAAATCTTCCGGGCGATCCTCGACCAGACGGACGTGGACTGCGTCCTGAGTTACAACCAGTGCACCTTGCAGAACACGCGGTTCCTCGAGGAAGTCGTGCCGTATCTTGAGGCGCGGGGTATTGGGGCGATGAACGCGGGGCCGTTTTCCGCCCGCCTGCTGACCAACGCGCCGCTGCCGGCCTGGCTGAAGGAGCCGGAGACGGTGAAGGCGGCCGCGCGGCGGGCGGCCGCGGCGTGCGCGGCCCGCGGGGTCGACTTGGCCCAGCTAGCGCTGCAGTTCGCCTGCGCGCAGCCGGGCATCGCCACCACCGTGGCGGGAAGCGCGAACCCGGCCAACATCCGCCGTTGGGCGGATTGGCTGGCGCAACCGATCGACGCCGCGCTGCTGCGCGAGGTGCAGGCGATCTTCGCCCCGGTGAAAAACCTCGGCCACCGCGAGGGGTTAACCGAGAACAACTGACCAGTGGGAGCGGATCTGGCCGCCGCGCCGCCTCAAGTCAGCGACCAGAGGGCCGCGGCGAGGGCAAGGCGGTACCAGGCGAAGGGCGCGAGCCCGTAGCGCATCAAGCAGATCACCAGCAGCCGCAGGCAGGCGGCGGCGGTCACCGCGGCCACAGCGGCCCCGACCAGCACGTCCGACCAGCCGAAGAGATCGATCATGGCGGCGCCGCCCTTAAGCGACTTGTAGAGGGAGGCGGCGGAGAGCGTAACGAAACCGAGGATGAAGCTAAACTCCGTGGCCCGGCGTGGATCGAGGCCCGCAAAGTAGCCGGCGACGATGGTCATCATCGGCCGACTGGTGCCCGGGAGGAGGGCGGCGCATTGGAGCAGGCCGACCCACATTGCCCCAGCCACATTGAGCTCCTCCCGCTCGACGCGCGTACCGGTGAGTAATTGGCGGCCGTACCAATATTCGGCGTAGAATATCAGCAGCGCCCCGAGAACCAGCATCACGATGACCGTATCGATCGAGTAGAGGTGCTCGTCGATCCAGTCGTGGAACAGGTAGCCGAGGCCGGCGGAGGGCACGAAGGCGATCCCGACGCAGATGAGGAGGCGGAGCCCGGCTGGGTTACGGCCGCAGGCGCCGAGGGCCATCGACCAGAGTTGGCGCCAGTAGAGGAGGGCCACCGCGAGCAGCGCACCGACCTGGATGATCACGATGTAGGTATCCGTCGCCAGCTTTTGCGTGAGCAGCTCACCCGGGCGGCCCCGTTCGGGGGGCACGTGCCAGACGGGCTCGCCGAGGGCGTTGAGGACCGGCTGCTGGGAGTCGAGGCGCAGGATGCGCGAGGCGATGATCAGGTGGCCAGTAGAGGAGACGGGCAGGTACTCCGTGACGCCCTCGATCACCCCCAAGATAATCGCATCGCGGGTGCGCAGCCCGTAAGCAGAGGCGCTGGATGGGAGCGAAAATCCGCTTGGCCCGAGGACCGAGGACGCGGGCGCAAGGGTCTCGACCGGCGGAGAGGAAGCGCCTCGGGCCGGCGCCGCGAGCACACCCAGCAGCAGAAGCAGGAGGTGCAGGAGGCGCACGCTCAAGGAGAGTGCAGGAAACGGCCGGGGGGCAAAGGATTTTGCCACGGGAAACCGCGCAGGCAGGTACGTGGAACTACCCCGAGCAGTGGCGTGGATTTACCGATGACGCGTGGGACATCCTCTGGCACCCTCTCCCCGCCCCGGCCGGCATTATGCTCCCCACCCTCCTACTCCTCGCCTTGGCGCTACTGAGCGTAGGTGTCCTGGTCCTGATCGGTGGTCTGGCCCGGGCAGGGGCGCGCGCCCGCACCCTGGGGCCGGCGGTGACCGAGGGATCGCGCGCGCCAATGGTGGGCGTGGTGCGATGCCGGGCGTTGCCCAAGCCGCCGCCGCTACCCGAGCGTCCCGCGGGGCTGTTCACGGCAGACCTCCACTTCTCCGGCCGTCGCAGCCTGCAGGTCGATCCGCGCTTCGGCGAAGAAGTGCAGGGCTGAGCCGATCCCGGCGGCGGACTCAGGCCTCCGGAAGCGGTTGCCCGCGCGTTTCGGGGAGGAACCAAACCACGACGATCCCCGCGAGGAACAGGGTCGCGAGCAGCGAAACGGCCAGGCGCAGGTCCATGCCGGGCAGTGATTTCAGCCAGCCCGAGAAGAGCAGCACCCCGGCGGCGAGAATGCGGCCGGCATTAAAGCAAAAGCCCGTGCCGGAGGAGCGGAGGTGATGCGGGAAGAGTTCCGGGAAGTAGACCGCATACCCCGCGTGGATGCCGACCACGAAGAACCCCATCAGCGGGAGCAGGACGAGCAGCGTGGGGTAATCGCGGGGCAGGAAACAGACGACCGGCACGAGCAGGAAGGCAGCGAGGTGGAAAAGGATGAACGCGCGCCGCCGGCCCAGCCGCAGGCACAGCGGCCCAAAGCTGAGCATCCCCAGTCCGGCCCCGGCAGTCTGGAGGATGCCGTAGGCGAACTTGGCCTTCTCCGCCGCGACCGCGGGCGCCGCGCCCTCGCGCAGCAGCATCTCGCGCGCGAGGTCCTGGCCCGCGACGGCGACCCCCCAGAACGTTCCTAGTCCAACCGCCGCGAGGAGCATGCCGAGGAATGCCCGGCCGGCCCAACGCGGGTTGAGCAGGAGGTCGCGGAAGCTGCCCAAGGCGCGCCCGGCGCCCGTAGCCGCTGCCGCGCGCGCCTGCCGCCACGACTCTGGCTCGTGCACGGCGGCGCGCACCCAGAGCACCAACAGCGCCGGCAACACCCCGAGCACGTAGGCCCAGCGCCACTCCGCACCGACGGCGAGGCCGGCGAGGGCGGCGAGCCAGGTCCCGAGCACACTCGTCGAGTGAAAAATCCCGCCCGCGTGCGCCCGAGCCCGCGCGGGGAACACCTCGGCCACCAGCGCGGCAGCCACCGCCCATTCGCCGCCCACGCCCATCGCAACCAAGAACCGCAGCACCCCCACCTGCCAAAGCTCCGTGGCGAAGTACGTCAGCCCGCTAAAAATCGAGTACATCAAGATCGTCACGATCATTGCGGGTCGCCGGCCCCAGACGTCGCCGAGCCAGCCGAAGAGGATGCCACCGAGCGTGCCCCCAGCCAAAAAGATGCCGAGGAAGATGTCCCCCCACTGGCTAATCGCCGCCGGCGTGGCACCCGCGCCCAGGATGTCCTCGAGCATCTGGCGCCGCGTGAGGTTAAAGATCTGCCCCTCAAAGGTGTCGAATACCCAGCCCGCCGAGGCGATCGCGAGGACCAGCCATTGGTAGCGGGTAACGCCGCTCCACCAAGGGGCGGACGGATTCTGGGGCGGGGTGCTCATCGGGGTGCCGCAGCCTGCGCGAGGCGGCCGCGGCCGTTCAATGCTAACCGGCGTCGAACCCCAGCGACACGTGACGCGGCTCGAGGAACGCATCGAGCCCCTCGCTGCCCAGCTCCCTCCCCCACCCGCTCTGCTTCACCCCGCCAAAAGGCGCATTGCTCGCGGTCGGGAGGCCGTGGTTGACCGCGAGCATCCCGGCCTCGAGGGCCTCGCCCAGCCGCAGCGCGCGGCCGAGGTCGCGGGTGAAGGCGTAGGCGGCGAGCCCGTAGGGCGTGGCGTTGGCGGCGGCGACGGCCTCCTCCTCGGTGTCGAACGGGTTAAGGTACGCGACCGGCCCGAAGGTCTCCTCGCGCATCCCGAGCGCGTCCGGCGGCACCCCGGTGAGCACCGTGGGGGCGAAGTACGAGCCCCCACCTCCCGGCAGCCGTTCGCCGCCGCAGTGCAGGACCGCCCCGCGGGCGCGGGCATCAGCGACGTGGGCCGCCGCCAGTTCCGCGGCCGCGGGGTTAATGAGGGGGCCGACTGCGGTCGCCGGGTCGAGACCGGGCCCGACCCGCAGCGCGCGGACGGCGGCCGTGAACTCGGCGAGGAAGCGGTCCCAGAGGGGGCGCTGGACGTAGATCCGGTTGGCCGCGATGCAGGACTGGCCGCCGTTGCGGAACTTGGCTGTGAGCGTGCCCGCGACGGCGGTCGCGAGGTCGGCGTCGGCGAAGACCAACAGCGGCGAATGCCCGCCGAGCTCGAGTGCGAGGGGCTTGAGCCCGACCGCCGCCCCGGCGACCAGCCGGCGACCAACCTCGGTCGAGCCGGTGAATGTGACCTTGCGGCAGTTCGGGTTCGCGAGGAATTCGCCGGCGATGGCTTCCGCGGGTCCGGCCACGACCTGAAACACGCCAGGCGGCACCCCGGCGGCATGGGCGCACTCGGCCAAGCGCACGGCCGAGAGCGGGGTCGCGCTGGCGGGCTTGAGCACGACGGGGCAGCCGGCGGCCAGGGCGGGCGCGACCTTGCGCGCCGCGAGGTGGAAGGGAAAATTCCACGGGCTGATCGCGCCCACCACGCCGATCGGCACGCGCAAGACTAGTTGCCGGCGGTCCACCTCCTGCGACGGTAGCACTCGGCCGTAGCCGCGCCGGGCCTCCTCCGCGAACCAACGTAGGTGATCAATCCCGAGCGCGACCTCGGCCCGGGCCTCGGCGAGCGGCTTTCCATTCTCGCGCGTGATCCCATGCGCGATCTCCTCCGCCCGGCGAGCCACCTCCGCCGCCATCGCGAGGAGCAGATCCCCGCGCGCCCGCGCCGGCACTCGGCGCCAGCCCGCGAACGCCGCCTCCGCGTCCGCCAGCGCCGCCGCGGTCTCCGGCGCCCCCGCGGCGGACATCCGGGCGAATACGGTCCCGTCGGCCGGGTCGCGCACCGGGACGGAACTTTCCGCGACGACGAAGCGGCCCTTGAGGTAAAGCGGGTGCGGGGTCACGGGATCAGGGGAAGAAGGAGTGCTTCAGGCCGAGGACGAGCAGAAAGAGGGCGACTCCCCGGCGCAGCGGAATGAGCGGCACGCGCAGCAGCAGGCGGGTGCCGAGGAGGATCGCGAGCGCCATCGGCACCAGCGTGAGGAGGAGCAACGGCCCCATCGAGGCGGTGTAGAGCCCGCCCGCGCCAATCAGGGCCACCCGGAGCAGGGCACTGACGCCGAAGACCAGCTGCAGCGTGGCGACGATCTCCTCCTTGGACCAGGGCTGGGCGTAGACGTAGGCGATCACCGGGGGCCCGCCCATATTGAGGGCGCCGCCGATGCTGCCCCCGAGGAAACCGGCCGGCAGACCGAGCCAGCCGGGCACCTTCGGCCGTGCCGAGGGGGCGGAGAGCAGCTCGGCCGCGGCGAACACCACCAGCACGATCCCCATCGCGCGGAGCAACGGGGCCGGCTCGAGGTGCGCGAGCAGGTACACCCCGAAAGGCACGCCGGCGGCCGAGCCGATGATCAGGCTGCGGCCGCGGCGCCAGCACAGGTGGCGGCGCACCGCCCAGAGCGTGAAGACGCAGGTCGCGAGGTTCAGCACGGCGACCACCACGGCGGCCTCCTTCACCGGCAGCAGCAGCGGCAGCAGCGCCATCGAGACCAGCCCGAAGCCGAAGCCGGTGAGCCCCTGCGTGAACCCCGCGACGGTGAGGATCGCGAGCGAGAGGAGCAGCGTCGTCACCGGCACGGCCGCGTCCTCCGCCGGGGCGGGACCCCACGGCCGCGGAGATCCGGGGAAAAGGGAGGTGGCGCGGCACGCATCCCCGAGGGTCCCTTCGCCCGGCGCCGCCAGGCAAGCGCGTTCTCCCGGCGAGCCGGCGCGGGACTCAGGACTTCGCGCGCGCCGCCGCGACGAGCGCCGGGGCCTGCGCCTGCAGCTTCGCGAACGCCTCGACCACCTGGTCGAGCGCGGCGCGGCCGGCGAGGAGTACCGTCTGCGGCAGCGCGACCACAGTGGCGCAGGTCTCCCGGTTGCCGCGCAGTTCCCGGAAACTCTCGCGGTAGGCCTTCAGCCGCTCCGCGGGGAAGAGGCGCTGGAAGCCCCGCGAGGCGATCGCCTCGTCGAGGAGGCCATCGAAGTACTGCTCCTTGTACACGGCGCTGCCCGGCACTCCCTCCGCGCCCAGCGCCCGCAGGAAAGCGTCCCGCGTGAGGCCAGCGAAGGCGCGGGCATCGTAGCGGACCGGGTAGAGGTGGTACACGCCGCGGCTCTCCGCCGGCACGCGCACGGGCGTGATCCCGGGAATCGCACCGAGACGGGCGTTGAGGTAATCCGCCGCCTCGCGCCGCCGCGCGGTCTCAGCGACGAGCTTTTCCATCTGCCGGAGCAGCAGCACGCCCTGGAACTGGGTGAGCCGGAAGTTGCTCCCGCGGGTGAAGAAGCCGCTACCCTGGAAACGGCCCACCGGCCGGCCGCAGTTGTGGTAGGAGTTGCAGCGGTCGACGAGGTCCTCGTCCATCCCGGTGATCGCGCCGCCCTCGCCCGCGGGGATGTGCTTCGACTGCTGGAAGCTGAAGCAGCCGAGGTCGCCGAGGGTCCCGCACTTGCGGCCGCGGTACTCGGCCAGCCACGCCTGGCACGCGTCCTCCAGCACCCGCAGGCCCCGGGCGCGGGCGAGCGCGTTGATCGGGTCCATGTCGCAGGGCAGGCCGAAGATGTGCACCGGGACGATCGCGCGGGTCCGGTCCGTGATCCGGGAGGCGATCGAGGCGGGATCCACATTCAGCGTCGCGGGGTCGGTGTCGGCCAGGACCGGCAGGGCCTTGTGCGCGAGGATCGCGTTGTAGGTCGCGATGAAGGTGTAGGGGGAAACGATGACCTCGTCGCCCGCGTCGATGCCGAGCACGTGGAGGGCCGTGATGAGCGCGGTGGTGCCGCTGGAGGTGGCGAGGCAGCGGCGCGCGCCGAGGAGCTCCGCCCAGCGCCGCTCAAAGTCGGCCAAGGGACCGCCGCCGGCGGCATTCCACCGGCCACTGCGGCACACGCGCAGGAAGTCCTCCTCCCAGGCCGGGTCCCAAACCGGCCACAAAGGCCAAGCGCCGGTACGCACCGGGGTGCCCCCGAGCAGGGCGGGGCGCCGGGCGTCGGCGGCGGAGACCACCGCCGGACCGGCAAGGGCGGCGGCGGCGAGGGAGGTCGAAGACGCGAGGAAACGGCGGCGCGAGGTCGGGGTCGGCATCGGGGGCGGGGTGACGCCGGAACGCTGGGCCCCGCGGGGCGCGGAGGCAATCCGCCGCTGGGCGGACGCGGCCACCCGCTCACTCCGCCCGGTCGGCGCGGCCGAGGGAGCCCGCG
>SYDD01000267.1 GCA_005786775.1 Opitutaceae bacterium | reverse complement strand
CAAGGACTTCAAGGCCCAGCTCACCGCGATCAAGGCGGCCGGCGTCGAGGGCATCTTCGTCCCCGGCTACTACACCGAGGCGGCCCTCATCTGCAAACAGGCGCGCGAGCTCGGCCTGAACCTGCCCCTCTTCGGCGGCGATGGCTGGGAGGCCCCCCAGTTGCTGGAGATCGGCGGCGCTGCGGTCGAGGGCACCTACTACTCGACGCACTACTCGTCCGAGGACCGCTCGCCCGCCGTGCAGGGCTTCGTGGAACGGTTCAAGCGCCGCTGGAACGGGGAGTTGCCCGACGCGATGGCCGCGCTCGGCCACGACGCCGTGCTGGTCCTTGCCGACGGCATCCGCCGCGCCGGCGGTACCGAGGGACCGAAGCTGCGCGAAGCGCTCGCTGCCACCCGCGATGTCTCCGGTGTCACCGGCAATACCACCCTCGACGCCCAGCGCAACGCCACCAAGGCCGCCGTCGTGATCACGGTGAAGCAGGGCCGATTCGCCTTCGTCGAGTCCGTCGCGCCCTGAGGCGCATCGGCCCGCCCCGGCAGCCGCCACGGGGTTGGTGCGATTCCTGCATACCGGTCGGCGGAACCACCGCCGCATGCCGCACACCGCCCTCCCCTCCCTCCCAGCCGCCGCCTCCCCCGTGGCCGACGCCGGGCTCGTAACCTACCTTAACCTGAAGCTGCGCGAGATCGGACAACCCGGAGTGCCCCTCGCGGAGGGCGCCGAGGGCCTCGCACCACTGGTGGACCACTTTCTCGCGGTCAGTCGCGAGAAAGACCGCGCTCTAACCCGCCACCTCTGCCCGATCGACCAGCGGCTGCAGAACTTCCTCTACGATCACCTCGAGGCCGGATCGGCACTCGCCGGGGACGTGCCCCGCCTACCCCACACCACGCTGGTCCTCGATCGCGCCGGCCTCGCCCGGGTGCTCTCGCTGCCCCCCGGGGCGGACGAGTACCGCAGCGACATCCTGTCCTCCTACCGGGTCAGCCAGGGCGTGCTGCACAATCCCCGCAGCGACCGCCGCACCACGCAGGGCATCTTCCACGTAGCGGACCTCGGGTTCCCCGTGCCCGACGACAAGAAGGCCGTCCCGCCCACCGTCTTTGGCCGCCTGCTGCGCCACGCCCTGCAGCCGCCGCCCGAGCTGCTGCGGCTGCCGTTCACCGCCGCCGCGCCCGCCGCCGCCGAGTGCTTCGTCACCCTGTTGCTCCGCCCGCTGGTCTGTCCCGCGGTGCCCGGTGGCACCCCCGCCCGCGCGATGGAGACCCGCTTCTTCGTCCCCGGCGCCCTGGTCGCCAACCTCGACTTCATCGAGCGCATCTTCGGCAACGCGGGCGACCCCCACCTGCCGGCTAACGACGCCGCCCTCGATCCGGAACACTGGACCGGCCACACGGGCGGCGTCATCCTAGCCACGCACCTGACCCGCCTGACTAAGCGCGAGCTGGGCCTGCCCCCCTTCGCGGAGGCCACCGCCCGCCAGCGCCGCGACGGGATGTGCTGGAAGGAGCCCGCGGAGCGGTACTACGTCGGCGTCGCATTCAAGCTCACCGCCCGCGTCCGGCGCGGGGTGATGCTGACCCTGATCGCCGACAACTCCTTCGGCTACTGCAAGAAGGAGGTGAAGGCCCAAATCAGCTTCGCCGCCAATCTCCTCGGCCGCTGTGAGGAGGAGCACGCCGGCGGCGCTCTCACCTTCCCCAGCTACGATCTCGGCGCCGACTTCCAGCTCAGCCGCCACCTCGCGATCGTCGACCACACCTTCGCCGGCGCCCTCCGCACGCTCGGTGACCGCGCGGAACTCCAGCCGGGCGGCTGGGCGCGGGACCGGCAGCACTCGGACATCTGCTACGTCCCCGAGGACGCCGCCTTCGACCTCCGCACCCAGTCGATTAGCTGGCGCGACGCGGCCGGCGGCACCGCCACCCTCAAACTCCTCCCCCGGCACACCTACGTCCTCCCCTCCGGCTACAAGGTCGAGATGGTGAAGCCCGAGGACGGTCGCCGCTGGCGCCTGCGCGGCACCACCGCCGAGGGCCTCCTCTGCCACAAGCCCTGCACCGTCTCGGGCGGCGGCAAGTCGGAAATTTCCAAGTCGATCGCCGACGCTATCTTCACCGCCCCGAACTTCGTCGGGGACCTCGCGCGCGACTTCGACGCGATCGACGCCATCCTGCGCCACGAGTACGGCCAGCGCTTCCGCGATCCGGGGCGTAACAAGCCCCGCGGACGCCCGCTGCTGAGCCCGGAGCGCTCGCTCGGCTCCGTCGTCAAGCTCCTCAGCCGCAGCCCGGACTACACCGACGCTTACAACGCCTGGCTCGCGGAGATCCCCCGGCACATCCTCGACCTGGTACTGCTCATCAAGCGCGTCTACAAGCCGGAGTGGGGCGACGACTGGCGCCGCCACTTCACAGTCGACACGATCAACGGGCGCCCGGGCAACGAGCTGAAGTTCGGCGGCGAGAAGGCGATGACCCACTTCCTGCGCGTCGGCTTCACCCCCGAGGGCGGCTGGCGGACGTTCAGCCTGCGCAAGGACTTCCACCCCGCGCTCAAGATCCAGGCCGAAGACGACATCTCGGCGGCGATCATCCTGCCCGGGGATCAACTGGCCGGCCTGCCCGCCGCCGCCGCGCGCGCGGGACGCCCCGTGAAGTTTGTCGCCAACTGCGAGTCCGCGCTCTTCCAGCGCCCCGACGACGCGATCCACCGCGGCTACGACCGGACCACCGAGCGAGATTTCTCCCGCCCGGGCAACTTCCTCTCCAATTACGAGCCCCTCGACCGCGCCGCCGTCCGGCACCTGGTCGAGGACGCGATCGGCTTCGACGCCTTCACCGAGCCGATCCGGGTCCTGCTCGCGAACTTCGCCGCGGCAGCCCGCCCGGCCTACCTCGCGTCACCCGCGCATCCCCGGATCGTCGACGGGAAGCCGACCAAGAATCCCCGCTACCTCCAGCGCCGCCCGGACCTCGAGGACCCCCGCGCCTCCTACCTCGCGCAGGTCGGCGCGCAGCTCTACCGGCGCCTGCCGCCTTCCACGCCCGCACTCTTCCCGGTCGGCGCCGTGCTGGCCGGGCGCCGCCTGAATCCGCCGGAAACCGGCGTCCGGCCGATGTGCGTCTTCGGCCCGCTCCATTACCAGGAACTGCCCGAGGCGTTCATGGACTTCATCGCCAGTCTTACCGGCAAGTCCCCCTCGACCACCGGCGCCGGTTCGGAGGGCGCGCTCACCAAGGGCCCGTTCAACGCCCTGCCGCCGATCCACGACCTCAACGCCGCGCTCGTCGGCTACATCCTCACGGACCTCGCGGTGTTCTCCTCCGCCGCCGGCTGGATCGGGCCGCACTTCCGCGTCGACCACGACATCAGCCTGCTCGTGCCCGAGATCTGGGCGCGGATGAGCCCCGAGGAGCGCTCGCCCCGCCACCTGATCGAGGGCGGATTCCTTGAGCGCTGCGCCGACTGGACGCACGCCGGCCGGCCGGTGCGGGCCAGCCGCCTCGGCTGGCGCATCACCTCGCGCTTCGTGCAGACCTTCTGCGGGCGCGTCCTCGGCAACCCCAGCACCCTCTTCGACGAGGAACTGCTCCGGCCCGAGCGGCAGGACCCGGCGGTCTTCGCCGACGGGATGGAAAACATCGTGCAGGCGATGCGCGCGGCCGCGGAGAGCTACTTCGCCGACGGCTCGGTGGCGCAGGCCGTGCCGCCGCTCCGCGCCCTGCTGCACCTGATGCGCGACGGCCAGTGGGAGGGCCGCGGCGCGGACGCCCCGGAATTCCGCGCGCTCTTCACCCGCGAGAACCTGCTCGCGAGCGACTGGTATGCCGCGCGTCTCGAGGCGCAGCGCCGGCGCGACGTCGCCTACTGGGAACAGGCCGCCACCTACCTCGAGCATTTCCTCTCCCGCCCGAACTACGCCGATGTCGCGGGGCAACTGGGCATCCGCGCCCGGCTCGCGGCGGCGCGCGCCGCCGCGGCCGCCGCGCGCGACCCCGGCCGAACCACGGCCCTCGCCGGCACGATCGGCCTCGATCCCGCCGTCCTGCCCTGACACCTCCCGCGGCGCGCCGGACCCTCCGCGCGCCGCGCCCCTCCCGCATTGCCAAGCCGCGGGCGGAACCCTTTCCTCCGCGGCAATGCCCTTTGCCCCCCTCGCCCCCGCGCGCGCGGCGCTCGCCGCCGCCGGCCTCCTCCTCCTGCCCCTCCTCCCCGCGGCCCAGCCCAAGGCGGGCGAGCCCCGGCCCAAGATGCCCGCGGCCCCCATCGAGCCGCCCGCCCCCTTCATCCCGCCGGCGATGCTCGCCGCGCCCGACGACCTCGAGGTAACCCTCTGGGCCCGCACCCCGCAGCTGCGCAACCCGGCCAACCTCGACATCGACGCGCAGGGACGCATCTGGGTCGCCGAGGCCTACAACTACCGCCGCCACGCCGGCAAGGACCCCGCCGGCGACCGCATCCTCGTCCTCGAGGACACCGATAGGGACGGCGTCGCGGACCGCACCAGCGTGTTCGTCCAGGAGCCCGAGCTGCTCGCGCCGATGGGCATCGCGGTCATCGACAACCAGATCATCGTCTCCTGCACGCCTGACCTGATCGTCTACACGGACGTCAACCGGGACGCCCGGTTCGACCCGGCGGTGGACAAGCGCGAGGTGCTGCTCACCGGCTTCGACGGCCGCAACCACGACCACTCGCTGCACTCGGTCACGATGGGCCCCGACGGCAAGTGGTACTTTAACCACGGCAACTGCGGCTCGTACTTCACGGACCGCTCCGGCCGCACCTTCCGCATCGGCAGCCCCTACGACGGCGGGCGCAGCGGCGGCGGCATCCCCATCACCACCCGCCGCCCCCCCGAGTTCGCGGGCGAGAAGAGCGACGACGGCCACGTGTACATCGGCGGCGCCACCTTCCGGATGAATCCCGACGGCACGCAGGTGGAGCCCATCGGGTTCAACTACCGCAATTCCTACGAGCAGGCCGTGACCTCCCTCGGGGACGTCTTCCATAACGACAACGACGACCCGCCCGCCGCCCGCACCGCCTTCCTCCAGGAATACGGGAACTTCGGCTTCGCCTCGCGCGACGGGAAACGCGCCTGGGGCGCCGACCGCCGCCCCGGCCAGACGACGGCGATCGCCGAGTGGCGGCAGGACGACCCCGGGGTGGTCCCCGCCGGGGACGTCTATGGCAATGGCGCCCCCACCGGCATCGT
>SYDD01000006.1 GCA_005786775.1 Opitutaceae bacterium | reverse complement strand
TCGGGCAGGATCGAGAGCGAGGAGATCTGCAGGCAGTTCGCGAGGATGTTGCGGTGCGTGAGCACGACGCCCTTGGGCTCACCGGAGCTGCCGCTGGTGAAGAGCAGCCCGGCCTCCTCGCGGTCGCCCGTCCGGGGCAGGCCGAGCAGGTTCGCGCAGACCTGGTTGGGCAGCAGCCACGCGGCGAGCAGCCACGGGAGCATCGCCCGGCGGCCACCCGCGGCCTCGATCTCCGCGCGGAGGTCAACGGTCCCCGGGGGCCACGGGAACGCGGGCACCTTCTCCTGCATCGCCTTCGCGGACAGCACCGTCTCGATGCCGGCGATGCGCAGGCTCGTGAGGACGGCGTCGCGGCCGGCCGTGAAGTTGAGGTTCACCGGCACCTTGCCGGCCATCACCACCGCGAGGTTGGCGATGAAGCCGCCGGCGCCCGGCGGAAGCACGATGCCGACCCGCCGGCCGGGAACCCGGGCCTTGAGGCGCCGCGAGAGCAGCGCCGCCGCGGCGTAGATCTGGGCGCAGGAGAGCGCCCGGCGGTCGGCCGTCCGGTCGACCACCAGGATCCGTCCGGGCTGCTTCGCGAGCGCCCGCACCGCCTCCCGCCCGAGGTGACGGCGGAGCACCGGCCGCTCCTGGAAGGCCCGTTCGCCGAGGTCGAGCAGCTCGCGCCGCGCCCACTCGACCCCGGCCTGCCCCGCGGGCTGCGGCTGGCCGAAAGCGACGTGCACCGGCGTCGGCAGCAGGCGGGGTGATTTCCAGAGGCACTTGTTGCCCGCGAAGGAGAAGATCGAGCCCCAGAGGCCGTCGATCGCCGCGGCCACCACCGGGGCCCCCGCCCGGGAAGCGATGACCTCGAAGCCCCGGTGCAGCCGCATCAGCTGCCCCGTCCGGGAAATGTGCCCCTCCGGACAAACGCAGACCACCTCGCCGCGCCGGAGCGCCTCCACCGCGCTCTGCATCCCCGCGCGCGGCTGGGCGGCGGAGATGCCGATGCTGCCGGAGTGCTCGAAGCACCAGTTCAGGAAACCGTTGCGCCGCAGCCAGTGGTGGGCGACGAACCGGATCGGCCGCGGACAGGCGAGCTGCAGCACCACCACGTCGACGTAGGACAGGTGATTGGCGATCAGGAGGACCCCGCCCTGACTGGGAAAGGCCTCGAGGCCGGAGGTCCGGACCCGGTACAACAACCGCGCCGCGAGGTGCGCGAACAGCTCAAGGTGCAGCGGCAGGAAGGATCGGCGGCGGAACATCGGCGGGCGACGGGGCTGAGGGGACTGCGGGGCTTGTTGGCGAAAGCGCCGTGACTGGGAAGCCTTTTCTCAGCCCACGCCCGATCCGGCCCCGGCAGCCGGTTCCGGCGGGCGGTCGCGGGCGGAGCGGAGATCACCCGCCAGCGCCGCGAATCCGGGAAAATCGTGTTCCAGCCGGCGGGAATCCGCACGGTGCCGTTCCACCTCGATCAGCGCGCAGGCAATCTCGTGGGCGAGGCTCGGCCGCTCCGTGGCGTAGACCCGCAGTTTCAACTCCGCCCTACTGTAGGGGCGCGCCCCCCGCGCGTTCCCCTCGACCCACGCCGCCTCGGTGACCGCGGGATCCCGACCACACAGGTACCACGCCTCGATCGCCGGCACGGCCACGCCCACGGCCCGCAGCAGCCGTTCCCGGCCCCGCGCCGGCGGCAGCTTCCTGGTGGTCTGCCGGTGCACCGCCCGCAGCTGGCACATCCGGCAATGCGGATGGAAATAACCCGGGCGGTCGTGCGCCGCCCCGTGCACCACGGAGTCATCGGCGTCCACCGCCACGACGAGGGCGTCCGCGTCGGTATTGAAATGGAGGTGGCGGATGACCGACGGGAGCACCTGGGCGACATTGGGCCAGCCCCGCGCCCGGAATCCGGGGGCGATGAAGCGGGGTCGCTCCCGCAGCACCCCCGTGACCAGTTCCCGCAACGCCGTCTCGTCCGCCGGAGACTCGCTCAGCAGGGCGATGTTCATCGCTCCTCCGGCACCCCGCCGAGGATCCCGCTGTACCACATTTCACCCAGCGATCCCTCCCGCAGCAGCTCGGGCAGATCGGGCCGGTCCGCGAGGCGCTCGAGGGTGGCCGCGCGGCCGTTCTTCTGCGAAATGACTACCTCTTCAGGGTGGTCCCGGAATAGGTCGATGAAGTACGGGGAGTGCGTCGTCGCGATCACCTGCACCCCCACCCGGCCGAGTTCCGCCGGCGGATGGCTCAGCCGGTAGAGAACATCCCGCACCTCGCGAAACATCCGGGGATGCACGCCGCGGTCGACCTCTTCCAGACAGAGAATGCGGGGCGGATCCGGATCAAACGCGAGCGCGAGCAGGGCGACGACGTAAAGCGTGCCCTGGGACAGCTCCTCCGCCCCGAGCAATTCGCCGCCCTCCGCGAGCCGTAGACCAAAGGTCAATCCGCCCGCCGGGGACGGACCGGCCTCCAGAGCGGAAAATTCCGGCAGCAGCCGGAGCAGTTCCGCCTGCAGCTCCGCGTAGACGGCCGGCGCGTGTTCCCGCAACTGCACCAGCACCGCCGCCAAGTTTCCGCCGTCCGCGGTAAGTTCGGCTCCGTTGCCCGACGGGCACGGTCGTGTCATTGCCTCGTGTTCAAGCGCGTAACCTCGGACCGTCGCCAAGCCAGCTCGGAGCGCGAGCCACCCCGGAGCCCCGGGAGGCTCCACCCGCAGAAAATCGCACTGCCCCTCGCCCGCGCAGCCGAGGGTGGCGCTAATCGCCGCATACGGCGGGGCGAACCCGAAACGGATCTCCGGCCCCTCGCCCCGCTGCACCCTCTCGGCCCCGGCCAAAGGGAGCGCCGCCATCCGCCGCAGGGTTAGGATCGACTCCATGAGACTCGTCTTCCCGCTGCCGTTGGGCCCAATGATAAGGTTGAAGGGCTGCAGCTCGATGCGCGTCTGCCGCAGGGCCTTGAAGCGATGAAAGGCGATGGACGCGATCACACCCCAGAGCTTGGGCAACGTCGTCGCGTTGGCAACGTCCCGGTCATTTTGACCGCCGGATCCGGTTGAACCAATCGGCCGCGCGCTCGGAGATCGGGTTACGTTCAAGGGCCAGCGCGGCGAGGCGCACGTCCAGATCGCTCGCATCTGGTCGGGCGAGGGTGCCGCGAACCCGCAGGGGCAAACTGACGGCGGCGGCATAGCCCCATTCGTCGGGCAACTCCTCGAGGGCCGCCAGCCCCCGCAGCAACTCGGCCGGCCGCCCGCGCGCTCTCAGCTGGAGTTCGAGGGCCAGAGATCCCTCGAGGAAACCGCCCCCTGGTCGTCGCAAGAGATTACCTCCTCCCGCCAGCCGCAGCTCGGGCGTGAGTACTATAAAGTGCCGCAGGCTGAAGTTTCCCGCGGCGTCCCGAGCCGCGACCACGCTCAGCTGGTCGAAGGCGAGAGGATGCAGGAAGGACGAAAGCTCCGCCACGGCCCGACCGCGCGACAGTGGCGGATCGCGGCGCACGCCCAGCGACTCCAATGCACCACCCGCCGCGGCCAAGATCTCGGCCACCCGGCCGGAACCCGCGGGCACCGGCGGCAGGTTGACCGGAAACAGCCGTAGCGTCCCACCGCGCGAAACCAGATGCATCTCACCCTCTAACGCCGACCACAAGCCCGCCAGGTCCCCGGCGCAGGAGCGCAGAGAGCCCGCGAGATCGAGTTTACCCGAAAACCAGCCCGGCTCACCCTCGATTCCAGCAGGGCTCCAATCGCGCAAGAAGACGGCCGATTGCAGGCGGTAAGGACTCGCTTCATCGGGTGCATGGCTCAGCTTCCCGCTTGCCCGCAGGCTCGCGCCACCATCCAGGATGGACTCGAGCTCGTCCACCTGGACCATCGAGTCGTCGAATCGAACTCGTGCCCGCGTTTGGCGCCAAATTACGCCTGCTTCAGGCACCCACTCGTCCATTCGGGCGATCAGATTGCCCGACCAGCCGACCCACGGCACCGAGTTTTGCGGCACGGCATCCCCGCCCGCAAATAGCGGCCAGAAGCGAGCTAACGCCGGGAGATCAAGCCTCGGACCCGTCACCTCGAGCTCGAAACGTCCGCCTCCGCGATCGGAGGGTTCCAACACCCCCGCCAGCAGCGCCCGGGAGAGGTTCGGACCGGACCCAGTCTCTAGCGGCACGTGGAATTTCAACTGCCCCGAGGATCCCCGGTCGACCCGTGCGTCGAGCCGTAGTTCCGGCAGATCCGTCGTCGCCCGCAGGCCGGAGGCCCGCACGTGCGCATGGAGCGCCGTCACCGTGCCACCCGTCACGCCCGCATCGACCTCTAGGATCCCCGCTTTTAGAGCGCTAGCGGGCTTGCCCGGAAGAACGGCGGCTGCCGCCGCGAGTTCGACCCGGCCCCGGCCCGCCACCTTCCAGGACTCCCGCTCTCCATTCAGGCGCCCGCCCTTCGCTTCCAAGCTAGCGAATTCCCCCGCGGGACCACTGAGTCGCACCTTGTCCACTTCCACGCTCCAACCCTCGGGGGACACGCGGAGCGCTCCCTGCAGGCTCGCGGCCAGATTCCCAACCCGCCACCCCTCTCCGGTCGTGGCAAAAAGTCCGGTGGCCTGCAGGATCTTCTCGGTGCGGAGCGCTAGGCCACCTGCACTCGCCCGGCCGATCAGACGTCCCTGCACTGGCCCGCCGCCCACCGTAATCCCCGCGAGCGGCAGCGACGGCAGCATGAGGTCCAGCACCTCAAGGCTAATCAGGTCCCCGTCCGGCTCCTTTGCCCGGAAGGACTTTGCGCTCCAGTCCACCGCCCACGGCTGGCAGGAGGTCAGCCGGAGCACGGGCTCCGCGCCCCCCGCTCGCAGGCGCAAGGCGAGGCTTTCAAAGGCCCAAACCCGGGACCCGGCGCGAAACGCAAATTCCGCCTCTCCGCCGGTGAGACCAAGATGCGCGAGGACCGGATGCAGCCGGGCGGCGGCGCCCAGTTCCACTTCCGCCTTCCCCCGGACCGCGACCAAGCCGGCTCCCGGCGACCAAACCAGTTCCCCCTCGCCTCCGATGCGATCGCCGGACCAGCGCGGCGCGGGGAAAAACCGTGCCACCTCCGCTTCGCGAAAATCTGCCCACCAGCGGCCCCTCCAATCTTCCCCTGCGGCTGGTAGGGTCCCACTTAACCGCGCGACCTCTCGGTCCGCTGCTCGAACCCGCAGCGCCCAGTCACCCGCGCCTGCAGCCGGTGGTTCCGTCCACTCTCCAACCACCGTCAATTCCGGGGACCATCCTTCCACCCTCAAGGCGGCCACCAGCTCCGCGCGCCGCGGCATTTCCGCGCCGCCGGCGGGCAACTTCACCCGCAGTAGTCCCTCCCCGGCCGGCAGGTCCGTTACCTCCGGCCGAAACTTGAGCTCGACGCGCAACACTCTTTCCCGGCCGGCGGCCGCCTCCGCCCCAGCCGCCCGGAACGCGATGACCCCGGTCTTCGCGGGTAACCGAATCTCTCCTTCCGCCTCCAGCCGCGCCGGGGCTAACGCACCCGCCAACCCGGCGTAGACCGACTCTCGCCATGTTTCCGGAATTCCCGTCGCGCCCACCGGCTCCACGCTACAGCCGCGCAGGAGAACGGTTCGGAATCCCGGCTTTGCCTTGCCCAGCAGGCTGGCCAAAGGCAGGCGAACCTCGGCTTCCGCGACCTGAAGCCGCCATCCCTTTGTCCACCACTCCAGCTCCCGAACGCGCACGCCACCGTCCCAGCCGATCCGGGCAGAGCCTATCTCTACCGTTGGATCGAGCGCGCGCTGTAAAAGATGCCGGATGATCCCAGCCTGAATCGCCGGCGCCAGCACCATGCCCCACGCCGCTAGGGCAAGCGCCGAGACCAGCAGAAGGGGAACGCGCACGTTTTTCATCGGGCGGGGACGGAGGGGCGGGACCCTCAGCGAAAGCCAAAAGATCCCTGCCCCCAAACTGTCCCCGGGACGGCGCGGCGTCCAGCCCGGCTCAAGGCTGCGCGATCAGCTCATCCGCCTGCCCCATCGCCTTCCGCAGGGCTGCGACCGCGACATTGTACTGGTAAAAGGCCTGGATCTGGTTGGTGCGAGCGGTGGTTAACTCGACCTGAGCGGAGAGGACGTCCAGTTGCGTACCAGAACCCGCCTCGTAGCGGGCGTTGGCGAGTCGGACGGCCTCGTTGGCTTGCTCGACCACGCGGGCCGAGGCGGCCGTCAATTCGGAGGCTTGCTGCCACCCCGAGTGGGCGCGGCTGACTTCCACATCAACTGCCAATTCCGCCTCTGCCAGCAGTAGCCGAGTTTGGTTTAGAGCGGAGCGCGCCTGTACTTCCCGGCCCCTGGTGGCGCGGCCGTCGAAGATGTTCCATTGCGATTGCACCCCCAAGAGCCAGCCGTGGCTGGAATCCCCAAACTGGGACGTGGGCCCCTTGCGCAGAGTCCAACCCCCGAAAGCGGCGACGTTCGGGTAGCGGCCAGAGCGGGCCGTGGTGATGCCTTCCTCCCGAGCACTGGCCAGCTTGGCGAGCCGCTGCAGGTCGGGGCGCTGCGCGCGGGCGGCATCGAGGGCGGCGGCCCGGTCGAACGTCTGCGGCATGAAGGTGAGCGTGCCGGACACCTCAAGGTCCGGACGCGGGGCGCCCGGCGCCGCCACGAGGCCAAGGGCGAGGCGCAGGCTCTCGCCGGCGAGGCGGAGCCCGTTGCGCGCCGTGATCAGGGGGACCTGGGCGTTGGCGACCGCCACCTCCGCGCGGAGCTTCTC
>SYDD01000266.1 GCA_005786775.1 Opitutaceae bacterium | reverse complement strand
GCGCCTCCGAGGGCGCGGTCACCGACAAGCTCACCTGAGGCCGCGCGATGAGCTGGGCGCACTTCCAGGAGCACTACCACCACTACCCCGCCCTCGGGATCAGCCTCGACCTCTCGCGGCTCCCGCTGCCCGCGGCCTTCATGGGCGCGATGGAGGGACCGATGCAGGAGGCCTTCGCCGCGATGCGGGCCCTCGAGGGCGGCGCGATCGCGAACCCGGACGAGGGCCGCCGCGTGGGCCATTACTGGCTCCGGACGCCCGGGCTCGCGCCCACCCCGGAAATCCGCGCGGAGATCGAGGACACCCTGCGCGCCCTCCGCGCCTTCGCGGCGGACGTCCACGCCGGGACCATCGCCGGGCCCCGCGGCCGCTTCCGCGAACTGCTGGTGATCGGCATCGGCGGCTCGGCCCTCGGCCCGCAACTAGTCGCCCACGCGCTCGGCCAGCCGCGTCGCGACAAGATGGCGGTCCACTTCCTTGACAACACGGACCCCGACGGCATCGACCTCGGGTTCGCCCAGCTGCGGGGACGCCTCGCCCGCACCCTCGTGCTGGTGATCTCCAAGTCCGGCGGCACCGCCGAGACCCGCAACGGGATGCTCGAGGCGCAGGCCGCCTTCCGCGCCGCCGGCCTCGACCCTGCCCGCCACTTCGTGGCCGTGACCGGGCCCGGCTCCCGCCTCGACCAGGAAGCCCGCGACGCCGGCTGGCTCGCGCGCTTCGCGATGTGGGACTGGGTCGGCGGCCGCACCAGCGAGCTCAGCGCCGTGGGCCTGCTGCCCGCCGCCCTCCAGGGCCTCGACATCGACGGGCTGCTCGCGGGCGCCGCCGCGATGGACGAGGTCACGCGTCGCCCCGAGACCCGCGCAAACCCCGCCGCGCTCCTCGCGCTCGCGTGGCACCACGCCACCGGGGGCCGGGGCCGGAAAGATATGGTGGTGTTGCCGTACAAGGACCGGCTGCTCCTGTTCTCCCGCTACCTCCAGCAGCTGGTGATGGAATCCCTCGGCAAGGAACGCGACCTCGCAGGCAACGTCGTCCACCAGGGCATCGCGGTCTACGGCAACAAGGGCTCCACGGACCAGCACGCCTACGTCCAGCAGTTGCGCGAGGGCGTGGACAACTTCTTCGTGACCTTCATCGAGGTCCTGCGGGACCGCCCGGGGCGGCAGGCGCTGGCGGTGGAACCCGGGGTCACCTCCGGCGACTACCTGCAGGGATTCCTGCTCGGCACCCGCGATGCCCTGAGCGAGAAGGGGCGCGGTTCGATCACGCTGACCGTGCCGGACATCTCGCCGCGGACGCTCGGGATGCTCATCGCCCTCTACGAGCGCGTCACCGGCCTCTACGCCTCGCTGATCGGGATCAACGCCTACCACCAGCCCGGCGTCGAGGCGGGCAAGAAGGCGGCGGGCGCGGTCCTCGCGCTGCAGCGGTCCCTCGTCGCGGCGCTGGCGGCGGAACGGGGCCGGGCCTTCACCGCCCCGGACCTGGCCGCCAAGGCCGGCGCGCCGGAGTCCGCGGAGACGGCCTTCAAGGTGCTGGAGCACCTCAGCGCCAACCCCGCCACCGGCGTGCGCCGCCGTCCCGGCGCGACCGCGACCACGGCGACTTACCGCCTCGCCTGAAGGCCGAACCGTGCACCGACTGCCGCTCCTACTTTGCCTGATCGCGCTGGCCGGCGCGGGCGCCTCGTCCTTCCTCGCGCTGCGCATCGGTAATTCCAAGCAGGTGCTGGAGGTGCGCCTCGCCGAGAGCCAGGCGCGCGCCGCGCGGCTGGAGACGGACCTCGGCGGCGCGCGCGCGGAGTCTGCCGCCCGGCAGCAGCGGGCCACTGGCCTCGAGGTCGAGCTCGCCCGCACCACCGAGCGTCTCGCCGGGATCGAGGCGCGCGGACGGGAGACGGAACGGGCGCTGGCGGACACCCGGACCGTGCTGGCTCTCTATGAGTCCACCGCCCGGGCCCTCGAGGACGAGGTCGCCGCGTTGCGGCGCGACCTCGACTCCACCCGCGCTTCGCTCGCCTCGCCCGAGGCCGTGCAAGCCTACCGGCAGACGATCGCGGAACTGGAGCGGCAGCTCGCGTCGGCCCGCAACGGCACCGCGTTACCCGCGACGCCCGGCGCCTCCACCGCCGTCTTCACGAATCGCGCGGGCCGGGCGACCGTGCTCAACGTCGGTCCCGGCAACGCCTTCGTGGTGCTTAACTTCGGCACCGCCCGGGGGGCGCGGCCCGGGCAGCGCCTGCAGGTCTCGCAGGCGGGCCGCCCCCTCGCCACCGTGCAGATCAGCGACGCCCGCGCCCAGTTCTCGGTGGCCCAGGTCGAGCCCGAGTCGCTGCGTGGGGTCTTGCAGAAAGGGGACGAGGCGGTTTTGGTAAGGGAACAATGAATCCGCTCGCCAGACGCCTCTTCGCCCTCGCCCTGCTCGCCGCCGGCGCCCTCGCGGGTGGCTGCAGCACCAACGCTCCGAAGCAGACCTCCATCCCGTGGAGCCGTCCCGCGGGCTGGGAGGGCCAGATCCCCGGGATGGGCCAGCCGCAGGGCCGCTGAGCGCACCCGGTCGTCTTCCCGGTCGCCGCCTGGCGCGCCGGTCCCGGACCGATGGAGAACGCCTCGCTCCGGCCCCTTCCGGGCCACCTGTACGTTGTCGCCACCCCGATCGGCAACCTCGCCGATCTGACGGAACGGGCCCGCGCCCTGCTCGGGGCCGTGGACCTGGTCGCCTGCGAGGACACCCGCACTACCGGGCACCTGCTCACTCGGCTCGGGATCCGCCGCGAGCTGTTCGCCTATCATGAGCACAACGAGCGCGAGGCCGCCCCTGAGCTGGCGCGCCGCTTGGCCGCCGGGGCCTCCGTCGCGCTGGTTACGGACGCCGGTACGCCCGGTCTGAGCGACCCCGGTTTCCGAATTGTGCGCGCCTGCCGGCAATCCGGCCTGCCGGTCGTCCCGGTGCCTGGTCCCAACGCGCTCGTCGCGACGCTGAGCGCGAGCGGACTGCCCACCAACGGATTCCTTTTCCTCGGTTTCCTGCCCCCTAAAAGCTCTGCGCGGATCGCGTGCTTCGAGCGCCACCGTGACTTTGAGTACACCCTCGCACTTTTTGAAAGCTGCCACCGGATCGCCAAGGCCGTCGAGGAGCTCGTGGTCGTGCTCGGTCCGGAACGCGTCATCGCGGTCGCCAAGGAGCTGACCAAGGTACACGAGACCTTTCTGGTCGGACCGGCAGGCGAGGTCCGCGACCGCCTCGCACGCCTCAGCCTCAAGGGGGAGTTCGTACTGCTGATCGCCCCCGCGGGGTTCGTGCTGTGAATCCGCCGCCCCCGCCCGCGGAGCGCCGGACCGTGGCTGTCATCGACGTCGGCAGCAACACGATCAAGCTCCTGGTGGCGCGGTGGACGCCGGAGGGCATCGAACGGCTCCATGCACGGACCGTCGAGGCCCGACTCGGCGCCGGTTTGGGGCGCGACCGGCCGCGGCTGGCGCCGGACCGGCTCACGCGCGGGACCGATGCGGTACGCACGCTGGCCGCGGAGGCCCGGGCGCACGGCGCGCAGGCCACGGCCGTGGTCGCGACCAGCGCCGTGCGCGACGCGGAGAACGCGCCGGAGTTCGCCGCCGCGGTGACCAGCTCGACGGGACTCCGCTTGCGCATCCTTTCGGGCACCGACGAGGCACGCCTGATCGGCCGGGGCCTGCGGTGCGACCCGGCCCTGGCGGCGGCGACTGACCTCGCACTTTTCGACCTCGGCGGCGGGAGCCTCGAGGCGCTCGAGTTCCGCGGCGCGGAGGTCAGGTGCGCGCTGAGCCTGCCGCTCGGTTGTGTCCGGCTGACCGAACGCTTCCTCGTGGACCCCGCCCTGCCCCTGCCGGACAGCGCCCGCGCGGAAATCGCCCGGCACGCCACCCTCGTCGCCACGGAAGCGGGTCTCGCGCGCGACGCATTCCGCGGCCTGCCCGTGGCCGCCACCGGCGGGACCATCAGCACCGCCCGCGCGATGGCGGCGGCCGCTGCAGGGACCAGTCTGGAGGACAGTTCGCCCGAGATGCCCGTCGCCCTGCTCCGTGAACTGCTGGAGCGCGTCGGCCCGCTGACCTTGGTCGAACGCCAGACACTCCCTGGACTCAGCGCGGCGCGGGCGGACGTCTTTCCGGCGGCGCTCGCCACGCTGTTGGCGATGGCGGACCTGACCGGATGCAGTGCCTTCCGTCATTCGTGGTACAGCCTGCGCCACGGCGTGGCGGCCGAGCTGTTCGAAGGGTGCGGACCCTGAGCCGGCTCAGCCCCGGGCCCTCGCCTCACGGCGCGCCGCAGCGGCTAAGGTTTTGCGGACCGCGGCAAAGTCGGCCGGGATCGGCGCGCGCAGGTCCAACTCCTTCCCCGTCACGGGATGCGCGAGCAGCAGGTGCTCCGCGTGCAGCATCACGCGCGCGGGGACGACGGCGAGGCGCGGGTCCGGTTTCCAGCCGTAGAGGGCGTCGCCGAGGATCGGGTGCCCGAGGGATTTCAAGTGCACGCGGATCTGGTGCGTGCGTCCCGTGAAGATCCGGCAGCGGAGCAGCGCCCCGATCGTTCCGTGGGCCTCGACCCGCTCCCACGCCGTGCGCGCGGGCTTGCCCCCTTCGCCCACGGTCATCCGGTGGCGGTGGGTGGGATGGCGGGAGATCGCGCGGTCGATCACGCCGCTGAGGAGCGGCGGCACGCCGGCGACGAGCGCGACGTACTCCTTGGTCAGGGTGCGCTGCGCAAACTGATCCGCCAACGCCCGGTGCGCGGCGTCGGTCTTCGCCACGACCATCACCCCGGTCGTGTCCTTGTCGAGGCGGTGCACGATCCCGGGGCGCTGGACGCCGCCGATGCCGCTGAGGGTGTCCGCACAATGCGCCAGCAGGGCGTGCACCAGCGTGTCCTCGCCGGTGGCGGCGCCGGGGTGCACGATCATCCCGGCGGCCTTGTTGACCGCGAGCAGGTGGCGGTCCTCGAAGAGGATGTCCAGGGGGAGATCCACCGCGCGCAGCTCCGCGGGCCGAACGGCGGGGAGCGCGAACTCGAGCTGGTCCCCGGCGTGGACCGCGGTGTCGCGGCCGATCGGGGCGCCGGCGCGGAACACCAGCCCGGCATCAAACGCGCGCTGCAGGGCGGTACGGCTGTGGGCGGGGAAGGCAGTGGCCAGCTCCTTGTCCGCGCGGCGCGACGGCCCGGCGGGCACGACGTGAATCTCGGGGCCGGGGGCCATCATGCGGCAGCAGCAATCCGGTCGATGGTCGCAAACATGGCGGAGCGGGTGGCGGCGGGGACCGCTGCGACCTCCCAACCGGACCGGGCCAAGCCCGCGAGATCGCGGGGGCCAAAGTCGAGCTCCCGCGCGAGGGCCTCGTACTCCTCGGTAAGCGTGTTGGCGAAGCAGAGGGGATCATCCGTGCTCACGGTGCAACGCACCCCGGCAGCGCGCAGGCGGGGCAAGGGGTGGTCGCGCAGCGCAGGCACAACCCCGAGTCCAACATTGCTCAAAGGGCAGACATCGAACGTGACACCGCGCTCAACCGCGAGCCGGACCACAGCCGGGTCCTCCACTGCGCGAATCCCGTGCTGGATACGCGTCACACCGAGGATCTCGATCGCCTCGCGGACGCGGGCCGCGCCGTCGAACTCGCCCGCGTGGCACTTGGTGATCTTGCCGGCGGCGCGGAGTCGTTCCCACACGTGCCGGGCGTCAGCCGGCGTGGGCATCACCTCATGGCCATGCAGATCGACCCCGGCGAGGTGCTCCCAGGTGTGCAGCGTGTCGATCACCGGCCGGAGTTCCCCGGCGAAATCCGATCGGAGCATCCCCGCGAACACGCGGACCTCGAGCCCCGGCGGCGCGGCGCTGCGGATTGCCGACACGATCTCCGGGCCCGGCACGCCAATGTGCCGGCTTACCGGCAAGTGGAAGCTGGTCTCCACGTAACGGACGTTTTGGGCGGCGTGCTGGGCGAAAATCAGCCGCGCGGCCTCATGGTAGCGTTCCGCGGAAGTGAACCACGGCAGAGCGTGATCGAGCAAAATGCGTTCAAATTCCGGGAACGAGGCATAGCGATAGGCGCGGTCCCGGAAGGGCGGGTCTGGCGCCCACCGCACGGGGTCGAGGGCGACCAATAGTTCGTATGGCAGGGCCCCCTCGACGTGGAGATGCGTCTCCGTCTTGGGCAGCGCCTGGATGAAGTCCCTCATTGGCCCCCGAGCAAGTACGCGGGGTTAAGCTTCTGCAGCGCCTTGGGCAAAAAGAGGCCGTCCTTGCGGATGAGTTTACCGTCGAACCAAATCTCGCCGCCGCCGTACTCCGGCCGCTGGATGCAGACCAAATCCCAATGGACCTGCGACTTGTTGCCGTTGCCGACTCCCTCGTAGGCTTGACCTGGGGTGAAGTGGAAGGACCCGGCGATCTTCTCGTCAAAGAGGATATCTCGCATCGGCTCGAGGATGTGCGGATTGAAGCCAATCGCGAACTCGCCGATGTAGCGGGCACCCGCGTCGCTATCGAGGATCTCATTGAGTCGCCGCGTGTGGCTAGAGGTCGCCTCCGTGATGCGTCCCTTGCGGAAGGCGAGCCGGACCTGGTCGAACGACTGCCCGAGATATACCGTCGGCGCATTGTACTGGATATGCCCCTCGACGCTTTCTCTCACCGGGCAGGAGAAGACCTCGCCGTCCGGGATGTTGCGCGAACCACCACAAGACCGGGCCCCAATCCCCTTGATCGAAAATCGCAGGTCGGTGCCGGGACCTTTGATGTGGACCTGGTCGGTGCGGCTCATCAGCTGATTCAGCGCCTTCATCCCCGGGGTCATCCGGGCGTAATCCAAAGTGCAGACGCGGAAGTAAAAGTCCTCGAAGGCCTCGGTACTCATTCCGGCCTGCTGCGCCATCGAGGGCGTCGGCCAGCGGAGCACGACCCACTTAGTCCGACCCACGCGGTGGTCGAGAACCGGTTTCATGAGGCGCGACACCAATTGCACCTTCGCCGAGGGGACATCGGAGGACTCGAAGATGTTCTCGGAGCCGCGGATCGCGATGTAGGCGTCCATCCGCTGCATTCGCGCCAGCTCGACCTCAGCGTGCGCGAAGAACTGGGCTTCCTCGGCCCCGACCGCGAGCTCGCGGGTGATGCGGGCACGGTGGAGCTGCACGTAGGGGTGCGCGCCGCGAGCCCGGGCCGCCCGGACCAAAGCGACCACCATCGCGTCGGGAACGTCGAAGGCGTCGATCAGGACGCGCTCGCCCCGGGCGAGCTCGGTGGAAAACCCGGCGAGGCCGGCGGCCAGTTTCTCGAAGCGTGGGTCGAGCAGCATGTTTGGTCAGACTAACGACCGGCCACACGGACGCCGCAAGGGCAAACACGGCCTGCAGCGGGGTCAGTCGCCCGCCGGCCGCCCGGTTGAGGCAGGGAAGCAAATCCGTCCGACCGCCTCGTCGAAATCAGCCGCGCCGCGCAGGATTTCGATCTCAAGCCGCAAATAATAGAGGGGCAGCGGGCACGGCAGGTTGTCCCGGATGCGGACGGCATCCTTCTCGGTCGTAACCAAGCACTCCGCCCCGTCTTGGGCGGCCTGCGTGAAGAGTTGCCCGAGATCCTCCTCGCCGAAGCGGTAGTGGTCGAGGAAACGTTCGCGGCCGGCTAGCACGGCGCCAAGGTCGCGGAGAAATTTCTCGAAACTTTCGGGGGTGGCGATGCCGCTGAACGCAAACACGCGCCGGCCCTGGAGAAAGGCGAGCGACTCGCGCCCACCCGGGGTTTCCTCGGGGCGCCCAAACCGCCGCAGGTATCGGGGTCGGTGGGCACATTCGATGATATCCGCCGCGGGATTGTGGGTGGTAATCACGCGTTCCAACTCTGGGTCGCGGCGCCCGTCCGACTTGGTCAGGAAGACGTAGTGGGCTCGGCGCAGATGCTTTACCGGTTCGCGCAGGATGCCGCGGGGCAGCAAGTGACCGTTGCCGAACGGGTTGGTCTTGTCGACCAGCAGCAGGTTTAGACTACCCTTGAGCGGAAGATACTGAAACCCGTCGTCCAAGACGAGGGTGTCGCAGCCAAAGTGCCGCACCGCGTACCGGCCGGCCTGCACCCGATTTTTGTCCACGAGAACCACGACGCCGGGCAGGTTGCGCGCGAGCATCCACGGCTCGTCCCCGGCCTCGTCGCTGCCGAGCAGGAGCCGTTCGCCATCACTGACGATGCGGGGCGGGGGCGGCTCGGCGTGGGTGAGCCGCCACCAGGCGCAGCGCCACAGGGGTGCCGGCCGGCTCTTGTAACCGCGGCTGAGAATCGCAACCCGGCGACCGCGGTCGCGGAGCGCGCGCGCGAACTTCTCTACAACCGGAGTCTTGCCGGTGCCCCCGACCGTGAGGTTCCCGACCACGACCACGAGACAGCCCAGCGGCTGGTCGTGCAGGATGCGGTGCCGATAAAGCCAGGCGCGGATCTGCGCGGTCGCGCTGAAGAGCCACGAGAGTACTTGCAGGAAACCGCCGTAGATTGCCGTGCCCGCCCCAGCGCGTCGCCCGTAGATCACATCCACGGTGAAAAGCTCGATCGAGTTGAACTGCTTCTTGAGCCAGGAGGAAGACATCGGCGCGGGCGCGAAACCTAAGGTTGACGCATCCGCCCGCGTAAACAGTTTTCGCACGCCCGGCATGTCGCCGGCCTCCTGCCGACCTATGAGCTACAAACTTTTTATTCCCGGCCCGATCGCCGTCTCCGAGAAGACCCTTCGCGCCATGGCCCGCCCGATGATCGGCCACCGCAGCACCGATTTTGTCGCGCTCTACAACGCAATCCAGCCCGAGCTGCAGGCCCTCGCCGGCACCCGTGACCCCATTTATCTCGCCACGAGTAGTGCCTGGGGCGTGATGGAGGGTGCCCTGCGCAACGTCACCCGCCGCAAGGTCCTGAACTGCATGAACGGGGCCTTCTCGGACAAATGGTACGACGTCTCCCTCCGCGCTGGGAAAGCTGCCACCGCGCTTCGCTTCGACTGGGGCAAACCCGTGGACCCCGACGCCGTCCGCCGCGAGCTCGCCACCGGCGGCTACGACACGATCACCCTGATTCACAACGAGACCTCGTGCGGCTGCATGAGCGACTTACCCGCGTTGATGCGCGTCATCCGCGAGTTCCCCGAGGTTATCTCGATCGTCGACACCGTCAGCTCCTTCAGCGCGATGCCGCTCGCCAAGGATGAGCTGGGCATCGACATCCTCATCACCGGCTCGCAGAAAGCGCTCGCCCTCCCGCCCGGCCTCGCTCTGGTCTCCGCCTCCGCCCGCGCTCTCGAGCGCGCCGCGGGCACGGATGGCCGCGGCTACTACTTCGATCTCGTCGAGTTCCAGAAGAACCACGAGCAGGGGATGACCCCGAGCACCCCGGCGATCTCGCTCATCTACGCGCTGCAGTCGAAGCTCGAGGACATCCGTGCCGAGGGCATCGCCAACCGGCACGCGCGCCACGCCCGCCTCAATCGCACCGTGCGCGAGCACGTCCTCGCCAAGGGCTTCACGATGTTCCCGCCCCCGGGTTTTGGTTCGGTAACGCTAAACTGCTTCGCGAATAACCTCGGCTACGACCTCGGCGCGCTGAACAAGACGCTGAAGTCCAAGCACGGCCTCGTGATCGATGGCGGCTACGGTAAACTCAAGGGGAAGACCTTCCGAATCTCGAATATGGGAGACGAAACCGACGCGACGATCGCCGCGATGCTGGCCGCCTTCGACGCCGCCCTCGCCGAGACCCCGCGCACCCCCGCGGCCTGAGCCGCGGGACGCCGTCGGAGCGCGCGCGGAAAAAAACTAGGTCTTGCACTTCGCGGGCGCGCCGGTACCGGGTCGCGTCCCATGAAGTCACTCGTCATCGCCGAGAAGCCGTCCGTCGCGGCGGACCTCGCGCGCGCGCTCGGCAAGATCCCCAAGAAGGGGGACCACTACGAGAACGACGAGTACGTCATCTCCTACGCCGTCGGCCACGTGGTCGAGCTGGAGATGCCGGAGGACATCGACAAGAAGAAGTACGGTTTCTGGCGGCTCGAGACCCTGCCCATCATCCCGGAGAAGTTCGGGCTGAAGCCGATCGAAGACGCCAAGGAGCGCTTCACCGCGGTGAAGAAGCTCCTCGGCCGCAAGGATGTCGACCAGGTCGTGAACGCCTGCGACGCCGGCCGCGAGGGCGAGCTCATCTTTGCCTACCTGTACCAGCTCGCGAAGTGCCGCCTCCCGGTGAAGCGCGCGTGGATGCAGACGATGACCACTGAGGGCATCCGCGAAGCGTTCCGCAACCTCCGCGACGGCGAGCGCATGGCCGGCCTCGAGCAGGCTGCCCGCTGCCGTAGCGAGAGCGACTGGCTCATCGGGATCAACGGCACCCGCGCCCTGACGAAGCGGATGTTCGGCTCCCGCGCTGGCAACGTCGCTTCAGTAGGCCGCGTCCAGACCCCCACCCTCGCGATGGTTTACGCCCGCGAGCTTGAGATCCGCAACTTTCGCCCGCGGGACTACTGGCGCGTCACCGCCACCTTCGCAGTTCGTCAGGGCACGTATGAGGGCGTCTACCAGCGGCCGCGCTTTAAGCGGGCCGAGGGCGACGAGCACGACCGCATCGACCGCATCTGGGATCGCGCAAGCGCCGAGGCCGTGCACGCTGCCTGCCAGGGCCGGCCGCCGGCGCGAGTGACGGAGGAGCGCAAGGGCAGCACCCAGGCCTCCCCGCGCCTGTACGACCTGACCACGCTCCAGCGCGAGGCCAACAACCGCTTCGGGCTCCCCGCGCGCCGCACGCTCCAGATCGCCCAGGCCCTCTACGAGCGGCACAAGGTGATCACCTACCCCCGTACCGACTCGCGCGCCCTGCCGGAAGACTACCAGCCGACGGTCCGCGACACCCTCCGCGCGCTAGGCGGACCGCTGGCGCCATTGGCGGCCCAAGTGCTCGAGGCCGGCTGGGTTCGGCCGAACAAGCGCATCTTCAACAACGCGCAGATCTCGGATCACTTCGCGATCATCCCCACCGTCAACGAGGCCCGCGGCCTCGAGGACCTTGAGGCGAAGATCTTCGACATGATCGCGCGCCGCTTTGTCGCCGCCTTCTTCCCTGCTGCGGAGTTCGACGTCACCACGCGCATCAGCACCGTCGCCCCGGGACACGAGTTCAAGACTGAGGGCAAGGTGCTGACCGCCGCCGGCTGGCTGGCCGTTTACGGCCGCTCGACGGTCGACGAGGATTCCCCTGACGGCCGCTCGCTCCCTCCCTTGGATCCGGCCGACGGCAACCCGCCCGCCGCGGTCACGACCGAGGCCACGCTGCACTCCGAGGCCACCAAGCCGCCTCCCCGCTACACCGAGGCGACACTGCTCTCCGCGATGGAGGGCGCCGGCAAGCTGGTCGATGACGACGAGCTCGCCGAAGCGATGAAAGAACGCGGCCTGGGCACCCCAGCCACTCGCGCGGACACGATCGACGGGCTCATCAACCAGAAGTACATCGACCGCCCGCAGCGGGAGCTGATCCCGACCGCCAAAGCCGAGCAGCTGATCCAATTCCTCGCCGCCGTAAAGGCCGAGGAGCTGACCAAGCCGGACCTTACCGGCGAGTGGGAGTTCAAGCTCCGCCAGATGGAGCAGAATCGCTTCCCGCGGGAAAAGTTCATGGCGGAGATCGTCGCCACCACCCGCGGCATCGTCGAGCGGGTGAAGGGCTTCGAGGAGGACGACTCCGTTGCGCGCGTCACCGACATCCTCTCTCCCACCGACGGGAAGCCGCTCCGCGAGACCCTGCGCGGCTACAAGTCTCAGGACGGTGAGCTGATGGTCTACAAGGTCATCGGCGGCCGCCGCATGGAGGAGCATGAGGTCAAGGAGCTCGTCGAACAGCGGGTTGTCGGCCCCCTCGACGGCTTCATCTCCGCCAAAACCCGCGCTCGCTTCGCCGCGACGTTGCGGCTCGCGCGCGATGAAGAGAAAGGCAAATGGCAAGCCTCCTATGACTTCGGCGACAAGCAGGACCTCGGCGAGCTCCAGCCCTTCTGGACCGACCCCGCGTCGGGTGCCGAGCTATGCGAATCCGGCAACAGCTACGTACTCCGCGCCCGGGAGGGCGAAGGCTGGACGCAGGCGTTCCGCGTCGGCCGCCTGATGTGTCAGAAGGCGATCCCCCGCGAGGCGGCCATTCAATTGGTCACCACGGGCAAGACCGAGCTCATCCAGGGTTTCATCTCGAAAAAAGGGCGGCCGTTTGACGCCTTCCTCAAGCGCGAAGCCGGCCGGATCGCGTGGGAATTCCCGCCCCGCAAGCCGAAGGTAGACAAGGACGGCAATCCGATCGTCCGCAAGGCCAAGACCCCCCCAGATCTATCCTCCGCGCAGGTGCTGGGCCCTAGCGCGCGGCATAAGGGGGGCGAGCTGGTCGCCACGGCCGAGGCCTTTTACGTCCGCCGGCCGGAGCAGGACAATCGTATCGTCTTCACGCTCAAGCGGCAGCTGTGCGGCCGCGATATTCCCGAGGAAGAGGTCCGGCGCCTGTGCGCGGAAGGCAAAACTGGGCTCATCCCCGGCTTCATGTCCAAGCGCGGTCAGGCTTTCGCCGCCTACCTCGCGCTCTCGCCCACCGGGGCGAAAGCGGAGTTTGAGTTCCCGCCGCGGTAGGCCGAGGCCCACCGGCAGCGGTGCCCGAAATTACCCTTGCCCCGCGCCAAGTCACTCCGGAGCCTTCGCGTCCACCTTTTACATCCATGATTGTCACCACCGCGCAGCTGTTTAGGCACGCCTACGGCAAGTACGCTGTCGGCGCCTACAACATCAACAACGCCGAGCAGGCGATGGGCCTCTTCCGGGGCTGCATCGAATCGCAGGCTCCCTTTATCATTCAGATCTCAAAGGGCGCGCGGAAATACACCGACAAGCGGATGCTGGAGGCGATCATCCGCGCCGCGGGCGACATCTTCCCGGAGGCGATTTTCGCCGTCCACCTCGACCACGGCGACGAGGAAACCTGCTACGACTGCATCAACTCGGGCTTCTTCAGCTCGGTGATGATCGACGCCTCGCACGACCCCTTTGACCAAAACGTCGCCATCACCCGCCGCGTGGTTGAGAAGGCGCACGCGAAGGGCATCTCGGTCGAGGCCGAGCTCGGGATGCTCGGCGGCGTCGAGGAGGACATCAAGGTCGAGGAAGGCCACGCGTGCCTCACCGACCCCGAGGAGGCCAAGGAGTTCGTCAAGCGCACCGGCTGCGACTCCCTCGCCTGCGCCATCGGCACCTCGCACGGCGCCTTCAAGTTCAAGGGCAAGCAGTCGCTCCACTTCGACGTGCTGCAGAAGATCCAGGACCGCCTCCCCGGCTTCCCTCTGGTGATGCACGGCAGCTCCAGCGTGCCGAAGGACGAGGTCGACCGCATCAATCGCGCCGGTGGCCAGATCAAGGACTCGATGGGCGTAGATCCTAACGAGTACCTGCCTGCGGCGCGGCTCGGCGTGACCAAGGTCAACATCGATACCGACGGCCGCCTTGTCTGGACGCGCGTGCACCGCGAGTTCTTCCGCGACAAGCCCGCGGAATTCGATTTCCGCCCGCCGGGCAAGGTGTTCATCGACGAGTACGCCAAGTTCATCGGCAGCCGCAACCAGCTGCTCGGCAGCGCTGGCCAACTCGCCAGCCTGCGCGCCAGCCTCGGCCGCTGAGGCGGCGGGCCGCGCTCCGGCCCGCCCTTCCCCTCAAGATGTCCCCAACGCTCCCTCCTTTCCCGGTGGGAGCGTTGTCTTTTCTGCTGCTCGCCGCCGTGACCGGAACGGCTCGGGCCACGGACTGGCCCCACTGGCACGGCCCGCAGCGGGACAGCGTCTGGCGGGAAAGTGGCGTGCTCGCCACTTTCCCGCCCGGAGGCCCGCCGGTGCGCTGGCGCACTCCTATCGCCGCGGGTTATAGCAGCCCGGTAGTCTCCGGCGGCCGCGTTTTCCTGCTCGACCGGCCGCGCTCGCAGACGCGCGGCAACACCGGCGGTGCCCTCAAACGGATGGCCGAGCCCGGTATCGAACGCGTGGTGTGCCTCGACGAGCGAACCGGCCGCATCCTCTGGACCCACGAGTACGACTGTCCGTACGACCTCAGCTACCCCTCTGGCCCGCGGGCGGCGCCCGAGGTGGATGGCGACCGCGTCTACACCCTCGGGGCCGAGGGCCACCTGCATTGTCTGGAGGCGGCGACGGGACGGGTGATCTGGTCGAGGCACTACCCACAGGATTTCACCGCGCGCACCCCGCTCTGGGGCTTCGCCTCTGCGCCCGTCGTGGAGGGAGATCTCCTCCTGTGCCTCACCGGCGGTGAAGCCCACACCCTGCACGCGCTGGACAAGCGCACGGGCGAGGTCCGTTGGCGCGCGCTACCCCCGAGGGAGCCAGGCTACTCCACGCCAGTCGTGGTGGCGGCAGGCGGCACCCGCCAGGTCTTGGCCTGGGACGCGGAGGCCATCAGCGGACTCCTTCCGGCCACGGGAGAAGTCCTCTGGAGCGTCGCATTCAAAACCAAGCTCGCACACGCCATTGGCTCGCCACGCCTGGCCGGCGACCTCTTGCTCCTTTCGACCTTCTTTGACGGCTCGAAGCTGCTGCGGCTGGCTGCGGACCTTCCCACTGTCGCGGAGGCCTGGAGCATCCGCGGACCCAGCGAGACCAGGACGGAGGGTCTCCATAGCCTGATGGGCACCCCCTTCATCGCGGACGGTCACATCTACGGCGTCTGCGCCTTCGGCCAACTGCGGTGTCTTCGGCTCGAGACCGGGGAACGGCTCTGGGAAACGCTCGGGCCCACGACCGCCAACGGGAAACCGGCCCGCCACGTGACCGCCTTCCTCGTCCGACACGAGGATCGCTTCTTCCTCTACAACGAGTTGGGGCAACTGCTGCTCCTGCGCCTGACGCCGGAGGGCTGCAAGGAACTGGGTCGCGCCCAGCTCGTGAAGCCGACCAACCGGGCCGGCGTGCGAGAGGTGCACTGGTCCCATCCGGCCTTCGCCAACCGGGCCGTCTTGGTACGCAACGACGAGGAGATCGCCTCCTTTGACCTAAGCTCGCGCTGAGTCTTGCCGACTCGGGCTGGCTTTAAAAGGGGGGTGTCGTACCTTGCGTTAAGCTCTGCGCGCGCAACCGCTCCACCGTCAAACGGAAGTGTTCCTCCTCCTGCGCGCGCCGTCGCGCGCCCCGGTACTCCATTTCGCCCACGATGAACACGAAGAGGAACAGCAGAATCGCCAGTGGCTGGTACAAATAAGCCGCCCCCGCGCCCGCGACGGCCACGACCTTCCCGACCGTGGCCGCCCAAAAGGTGGCGCGCACATAATTCATTTTCCCGGCCAGCAGCGCGCGGAGTACTCGTCCCCCGTCCATCGGGAAGGCTGGGACCAGATTGAAGGTCCCCATCAGCAGGTTCCACGAGAGGAGAAACTCTAGTGATCCGGCGAGATCCGGCAGCGCATTGGGCAGCCCTCCCGATACGAATACCGGCACAGGCAGCACGCGGAGCACAAGCCAGAGCGCCGCGGCCAGTGCGAAGTTCACCGCCGGCCCGGCGAGGCTAATCACCACCTCGCGGCGCGGCTCCGGGGGAATGCCGTCGAACTCGGCCACTCCGCCGATCGGTAGAAGTAAGATCCGCGAGACCCCCACCCCGTATCGCCGGGCGGTGAAGCAGTGACCCAACTCGTGCAGGACCACGCAGACAAAGAAGGCCACCAGCACCCCGCTGTGCCACCACAGCCCGGTCCAGCCGGCTTCCCGCCAGCCCTGCCACGCGTTGAACCCCAGGAGCAGGTAAAAGGAGAAGTGCAGCGAGAGCTGGATCCCCGACACGCGGAAAAGGTTCGTTGACCAGCCAAGCATCGCAGGCGAAAAGACCCGCTGAGCGCCGGGATGGCGAGCGCGCAGTGGGGCCGGGGCCCGCCGCGCCCGCCGGCCGGCCCACCGCCATGTCCGAAGCACCGACCCGCCCGCCCACCCTGCTCGTCATCGACGACGACGCGGAGATCCGCTATTCGCTCTCGCGCGTGCTCTCCTCCCGGGGCTACCAGGTCGCGGAGGCGGCCAGCGGCGAGGAAGGCGTCGCCCTCGTGCGCAAGGGCCCGGCGCCCGACCTCATTTTCCTGGATGTCCGGATGGGCGGGATGAGCGGCATCGAGGCGCTGCAGCATATCCGCGCGGCCAGCCCGCGACAGCTGGTGATCCTGATGACCGCGTTCGGCACCGCCCAGACTGCGATCGAGGCGATGAAGTTCGGCGCGTTCGACTACGTGATGAAGCCCTTCGATCCCGCGAAGGTGCTCGGCCTCGCCCAGAACGCCCTCAAGGCCCACGCCGACCTGCGGGCCGTCGGCGATTACCGGCCCACCATCAACGCGGACGACTACCGAGAGGGCATCGTCGGCAGCTCGCCGGTGATGCAGGAGGTCTTCAAGGTCATCGGCCAAGTCACCGCGAGCGACGTCACCGTGATGATCACGGGCGAACTGCCGACGATGCCCTCGCGGTAGTCGTCAGGGTTGACGGAAGGCTTGTAGTCGCCGACGGCGCGGAGGTCGGCGTGGGCCTTGAGGGCGTTCTGCGCGAGCGAGAGGACCTTCGCGGGATCGAAGGGCTTCATCACGTAGTCGAACGCGCCGTACTTCATCGCCTCGATCGCGGTCTGCGCGGTGCCGAAGGCGGTCATCAGCACGACCAACTGTCGCGGGTTGGCCGAGCGGATGTGCTGCAGCGCCTCGATGCCGCCCATGCCACCCATGCGGACATCGAGAAAGACGAGGTGGGGGGCGGGCCCCTTGCGCACCATCGCCACGCCCTGCTCGCCGCTCGCCGCCTCGATGACCTGGTAGCCGCGGGAAGAGAGGACGCGCGTGAGCGAATAGCGGATCTCCGCGTCGTCATCGACGACGAGGATGGTGGCGGCCTGTGTGGAATCGGGCATGGGACGGGGATCCGGCAGCAACTGGCACGCCAAGGCGGCGCGCCGGCGCACTGCACGCTGGCTTAAACCCCGGGCGCGACTTTGTTGGTTCCGATGCTCGGGTGGTCAATTAACCTTTTCCGTGTCGGCGGGATCCAGCTGGCGGTGCACTTCTCGTTTCTGCTGCTGCTGGCGGTGAACGCGTTTGACGGGTACGCGGACGCCGGCTGGCCGGGGCTCTGGTGGAGCACGGCGGTGCTGGCGGCTTTCTTCGGTTGCGTGGTGCTGCACGAGTTCGGCCATTGCCTGACGGCGATCCGGTTCGGCGTGCGCGTGCCGCGGATCCTGCTGCTGCCGATCGGCGGCATGGCGGAGTTCGACGGGTTGCCGCGCGAGCCGCGCCGCGAGGTGCTGATCACGGTGGCGGGACCGGCGGTCAACTTCGTGATCGCGGGCCTGCTGTGGCTGCTTTTGCCGGCCCCCGCCGCGGTGGAGAGCACGGGTGCCATCCCCACCCTGACCGAAAGCCTTCACCTGCTCATGCGTTGGAACCTCGCCATGGGACTGTTCAACCTGCTGCCCGCGTTCCCGATGGATGGCGGGCGCCTGCTGCGCGCCTCCCTCGCCACCCGCCTGCCCTACCTGCGGGCGACCTTCTGGGCCGCGACGTGCGGGAAGGTCATCTGCGTGCTCGGGGTGGCGACGGCCTTGTGGCTCCGGGAGCCCCTGCTGATCGTGCTGTTCATCTTCATCTTCATTGTGGGCGAAATGGAGTACCGCGCCGCGCAGCGTCGCGAACGGGACGACGCCCACTGGCGGGCGGTGATCGCACGCCAGTTTGCGGCGGCCGGGACCGATCCGGACCGCACGCCACCCGACGGGTCCTGATGGACCGCCGAGGGCTCAGTTCTTGCGCGGCACGCCGAGCACCGGGCGCGCTTCCTCGAACATCTGCAGGAAATCGGCAAGCGGCACGCCGGTCGCCGCTCCGAATGCGGCCTCAAAGACGCGACCTTTCGCCACCTCCCGGTAAATATCGAGGAACCGTTCCATCCCCACCTGCGCCACGATGAACTCGGCGGCGATGTGGCCCAAGCCGTAGGGATCGTAGTTCGGCGGAAGGTTGGAGGAGATCTGCTCCAGGCGGAGCGTCGAACTGAAGCCCGAGTTCGCACGGTCGACCATCGTCTGGCGGCTGCGGTTCAGGTAGGAACTGAAACCCAGGTGATTGGCGGTCTGGTGGCCGACGAACATCGCCGGCCCTTCCCAAAACCACTGCGGAATCATGCCCGGCATGACCGGTCCCGGGCCGGCGGAAGCGATGCGGCCGCTCAGATAACGCTGCACGATATGGAAGAACTCGTGCCCCGGGGTCTGCGCCATCCCCACGGGGTTGTTTTGCAATTGGTTCGTGCGGCGGATGGCTTCGAGATTCCAGCTGTTCGTGGTCACCGTTGGTGAATCGGCCCAAGCCGGACTGCCGGCGTCCCAGACCGTGCCTTGGAATTGTCCGGTCTGGGCGCCGTGGAGCCGCGTGAACGTGGCGACGAACCACTCGCGATCCACGCCCGCCACCGCGGTGTAGGGCGTCGCGAAGGCGGGGTACGAAAACGCGCGAGCCACCAGCGTGACCCCCTTGGGAATCCATTCATTCCAGACGGCTTCCGCTCCCGGCTGGATCTCGAAAGCCAACGGCAGATCCGGGGTACGGACCGTCGAGACATATCGCGCGAACGCCTGTGTGGCCGCCGTCGCGACCGCCACCGCGGATGCCGGCCGCGTCCAGCCGTTGCGCAACCACACATCCCCCGCGACCTCGTAGACCTCGATGATCGCGCTGCCGGTGCCGCCATCGGCTCCCGACACCTGGATCGTGTAACCACCGGCGGGCAGGGAGACGACGAGCGCCGCATCGAGCGAACCGGCCACCAGCGGGAAGGCCCCGACCGAGGAGAAGGTCGAGGCCAGACCGGCGTCGTAGGTGTCGTTCTCAGCCACCTTTACGCCCGACGAATCAAGCACCACGAGGCGCGGATCCCGCAGGGTGTCCGGCACGCCGAGCGCGGCGAGGCTCGGGCCGACCGCGCGCACCAGCAACGGGAGCCGACCGGTGCCGGAGACTGTGATGCCCGCGATGAGGATGTCCCCGCCCGTACCCACGCGATTCAAGGCCGACAGGTTGGTAAGCCGCGCCGGGCTGGACGGGGCCAGGTCGTAAACCTCCACGAGCACGTTGCCGCGCGCCGGCCCGGAGACCTGCACGGTGCGTCCGCCGTCGGCGGAGATCAGCAGCGCGGCGTCGGCGCTCGCGGGCGAAGCAAACGGGAAGGCGCCAGCAGCGACGAAGGCGTTGACCAGCGCGCTCCCCCCGCCCCAGTTGTCGTTCCCGTCGATCCGGTTCGACTCCCGGAAAACGGAGAGTGAGGGATCCGGCATCGCATCCTCGACGCCGAGCGCCCGTAAACCGGGACCGGCCGCCCGCACGAGCAACGCCTTGTTACCGCCCTGGGCAGTGAAACCGACGGTGAGCACCTGGCTCGACTCGAGCGTCGTGCGCACCGAGAGGTTCGTGAGCGAGGCGGCAAATCCAGGAGCGGAGAGCGCGATCACGGCGAACAGCCAGCGCGCGGGACGAAGGGAAACGGACACGACCGGATCGAGGCGCCGCAGACGCGCGCGGGCAAGGGCAACCTTACCGTGAACGAGCCCCGGATTTTTCCCCGTCGCGACTTGCGCGGGCTGGCGAAGAAGCCTTCGTTCCTCACCCTCCGCTTTCACGAGATCACAAGCACTGACATCATGGAAAACCACCCTGCATCGACCACCGGCGGCAAATGCCCGTTTCCCCACCTGCACACCGGCGCCAAGGGACGCGAAAACCGCGACTG
>SYDD01000036.1 GCA_005786775.1 Opitutaceae bacterium | reverse complement strand
TCAACTCGCTCCTCGTGGAGATGGACGGGTTCGTCACGACGGAAGGGGTTATCATTATTGCCGCGACCAACCGGCCAGACGTGCTGGACAGCGCGCTGCTGCGGCCGGGCCGCTTCGATCGCCAGATTTACGTCGACCTGCCCGATCTGGTGGGCCGCGAGCAGATCCTCCGGGTGCACGCGAAAAAAGTCAGTTTGGCCGAGAGCGTCGATTTGCAGGTCATCGCCCGCGGCACCCCCGGTCTTTCCGGTGCCGAGCTAGCCAATCTCCTCAACGAGGCTGCCCTCTTGGCCGCCCGCCGCGGCAAGAAGAAGGTCGAGATGATCGATGTCGATGACGCGCGCGAGAAGGTCCAGTTCGGCCGGGAACGGCGTCGTCTGATGGACGATGAGGAGAAGAAGCTCACCGCTTACCACGAAGCGGGTCACGCCTTGGTGCAGTCGGTCCTGGATGACGGGCATATGCCGGTCCACAAGGTCACCATTATCCCGCGCGGGCGCAGCCTAGGTAGCACGATGTTCATCCCGAAGAAGGATATCCTGACCCACGCTAAAAAGCGGATGCTGAGCCAGATTGCGATGGGGCTCGGGGGTCGGATCGCCGAGGAGTTGGTCCTCGGCGACGTCTCCAGTGGCGCGGCCGGCGATATCAAGCAGGTGACCAAGATCGCCCGCCACATGGTCTGCGACTGGGGGATGAGCCCGCTCGGGCCGGTGGCCTACGGGGAGTCCCACGACACCGTGTTCCTTGGACGCGACATCACCCGCAACGAGAATGTCTCCGAGGACACCGCGCGGAAGATTGACGCCGAGATCCACCGGATCATCGAGGAACAATATCAGCGCGCGACCGATATTCTGGCCCAGCACCGCGACGCTCTGGCTAAGGTAGCCGAGGCGCTCCTCGAGTACGAGACGATCGACGGCAAGCACGTGCAGGAAATCCTGCAGTTTGGGGAGCTACGCTCGCCTGTGGTATCGAGCCAGCCGCCGAAGACCGAGCCTTCCGCCGCCAAGAAGCAGCCGGAGAAACCCGCTTCGATCGAGCCGGTTGCCCCGGCTGCCGCACCTCATCCGGCGTGACGTAAGGGGTTTTCTCCGCCTCCGGGCGTAGTTGCCTCCTGTTTTCGGGATGGCCCCCGCAAGGGGGCCTGCTTTCCTTCCGCTTATGGCATTGAAAATTTGTTGCATTGGCGCCGGCTACGTTGGCGGTCCGACGATGGCGATGATCGCCCTCAAGGCCCCGGGGATTCAGGTCACGGTGGTCGACTTGAACGCGGCGCGGATCGCGGCGTGGAATTCCGACGCCCTGCCCGTCTACGAGCCCGGGCTCGACGAAGTCGTCCGCCAAGTGCGGGGCCGCAACCTGCATTTCTCGACTGCGGTGGCCGAGGGAATCCGCGCGGCGGACATCATTTTCGTCTCGGTCAACACCCCCACCAAAACCTATGGGGTGGGCGCGGGTCGAGCGGCGGATCTGCGTTACATCGAGTCGGTGGCCCGCTCGATCGCCGAGCACGCGAACGGTCCGAAGATCATCGTCGAAAAGTCGACGATCCCGGTGAAGACGGCGGAAACGATCAAGGATATCCTCGCCGCCAATTCCCGCGGGCATGCTTTCCAGGTGCTTTCGAACCCGGAGTTTCTGGCCGAAGGTACCGCGGTGGCTGACCTGACCGCTCCCGATCGGGTGCTGATTGGGGGCGAGCGCACCCCGGGCGGCGAGACTGCAATCCAAACTCTGGTGGACGTGTACGCGCACTGGGTGCCGCGCGAACGGATCATCACCACGAACCTGTGGTCCTCAGAAATGGCTAAGTTGGTGGCCAATGCGTTTTTGGCGCAGCGCATTTCCTCGATCAACTCCATCTCCGCGCTGTGTGAGGCCACGGGCGCGGATGTTGACGAAGTTGCCCACGCCATCGGACGCGACTCGCGCATCGGGCCAAAGTTTCTGAAGGCGTCCGTCGGATTCGGCGGATCCTGCTTCCAGAAGGACATCCTCAACTTGAGCTACCTGTGCGAAAACTTCGGGCTGCCCGAAGTCGCGGCTTACTGGGACAGCGTGGTGCGCATGAACGACTGGCAGAAGCACCGTTTCGCGCAGCGCATCGTGAGCTCGCTCTACAACACGGTCGCCGATAAGCGCATCGCGGTGTTGGGGTTCGCCTTCAAAAAGGACACCAACGACACCCGGGAGTCGCCGGCCATCGCAGTCTGCCGCGATCTGCTCGCGGAGCAGGCCTGCGTGGTCGTTTACGACCCCAAGGTGCCGGCGCACGAAATCCTTGAGGAGGTGGCGGGCAAGGGGAACCAGGAGCCGCGGCTTAGCGTGGTCAAGAGTGCGTATGAGGCGGTGGCCGGCGCGCACGCGATCGCGGTCGTCACCGAGTGGGATGAGTTCAAGACGCTCGATTTCGCCCGCATCCAGGCGGAGATGAAGCATCCGGCCTTCATCTTCGATGGACGCAATATCCTCGATCTGCCCCGCCTGCGCGCCCTAGGCTTCCGCGCCCACGGCATCGGCAAGTGAGGTTGGCGGTCAGGCGCCCGGCGCGGGCGCCTGATGAATCCGGGGCGTCCACGTGACGTAGTTCGGATCCTCGTGCAGGAACGCGTCCGGCTCCGGGGCCGGGCGCAACAGGTCGGCGTCCCAAACCCGGGCCAGCAGCCGCGACCACTCATACGGGGTACTCTGCACGCCTGGGGGCAGGGCGGACCAGGTGCGGAAGGTCGCGGGCAGGAAAAGGGGAGGCTGGAGCTCGCGCGTGGGCAGCCGGCGCAGGGGTTCGCCGAGGCGCAGGTGGTGCCACGTTTCCCGGCGCGCATCCGCGATGATGCCGGCGTTCGGGTCCCCGAGCGCGTGCGCCACCACCGCGAGGCTGGCGAAGCGATGGACGGGCGCGGGATGGAGCAGGATCCAACTGCGGAGGGCCATCGCCACCGTCCGGATGCCGAGGATCGATCCCGGGCCCTCGCAAAAGATCCAGCCGCCGACCGTGGCCGGGTTCACGCCCAGTTCCTCCAGCGCTTGGAACACCGCCACGCCGGACTCTCCCGGCGGCGCGGACCAGCGGGCTTCGCCGGCCGGAGTGATCACGCCGACCTGGACCTGCACCGCGGCCGCGTCGAGCAGCACGACCGGCCCGTGCCGGCAGACTTCCCGGAACGTCGCCATCCCTGGCGTCAGAGGCCGGCCACTTCCCAGCCACGCCGGTAGGTGCGGCGCAGGTGGGCGTTGGCGGCGGGGACGTTGCTGAAGGCGAGCTTGGGGCCATCCCAGGCCAGGTCCTGCCCCGGGAACCGCACCGCCACGCTGCCGAGCAGGACGGCCTCCGTGAGCGGGCCGGAATAGTCGAAGTTGGCCCCCGGGCGGCCGCCGTTGACGCAGGCCTCCGCCCACTCGGACCAGTGATGCCCCTGCGCGCGTTCGGGCAGGACGTAGTCGCGGAAGTCGGCCAGCGGGAACAGGCGCGGCGCGGCGATGTGCGGCACGTGCAGCACCCCCTTGGTGCCGATGATGATCGAGCCCTGGCTATCCGGATCCGCCTTGCGCCCGCCCTTGGCCTTGGCGGCGTCACGGGGGTCGGCAATCAGCGCCCGAATCTCCGCCGCCGGCCGCTCGTCGCCGTCGTACCAGGTCACCGGCACGGTTTTGCCCTCGGTGTACGCGGTTCCCGGAAAAATGTAGCGGATGCGGGCGTTGACGGACCAGTTCCAGGCGTCCGGC
>SYDD01000035.1 GCA_005786775.1 Opitutaceae bacterium | reverse complement strand
GCGGCGGAGCTGGGCGAACTTGCTGGAGAGCGCGACCGTGCCGCCGGGGGCGCCGAGGCCGAAGAGGATGGAGTTGGGGCCGCTCGCGATCTCGGCCCGCTCGATGTTGTAGAGGTCCACGGGCACGGCGGACTGCGCGTAGTTGACCGAGGACGAGCCGGCGACCCCGCGGACCCGGAAGCGGAAGTCGTTGCCGGTGGAATCACGGCCCGGCGGGTTGTTGAACCCGTTCGAGGAGTCCTCGACCTCCCGTTCGACGTTGGTGGCGTAGGCCAGCATGGACTCAAGGTCGGTGGCGCCGATGTCGGAAAGGAACTCCTTGGTGAAAGGCGAGACGGCGGCCGGGGTGTCCTTGAGCTTGGCGTTGAGGCGTGAGCCGCTCGTTGTGTTCGCCGCCTGGTAACCGGAATCCTCCTCGGGACGCACCTCGAAGGGGGAGAGCGCGATCGGCGCTTCGCCCGCGTCGGCAGCGGGTGGGCGCGAGGCGGAGGGGGCCGGGGCGGGAGCGGTCTGGGCGTGGACGGGCGCGCTGAGGACGGCGATCGCACCGAGCACGAGGGCGAGCGAGGCGAGGGGGGCGGGGAGGGAAGGGGTGTGGGGCACGGCGGCGCAGAGTGATGTGGCGAGGAGGCTAGCCGGCTGGGTTTCCGCCGGGCAATGAGCAATCCGCCGGGAATGAGGCCCTGCCGCGCGCCGCCCGCAGCTGTGCGACGGGATGGAAAACATCGCGTAATCCGCAATCTCACACGTTTGAGATTGACGGGAAGGAGCCGCGCTGGCGGCCTCTCGCGGCTGTGACGCCCGCGATCACCCAAAAGGACATTGCCTCCCGGCTGGGGGTGTCGGTGACGTTGGTTTCGCGGGTGCTGGGGGGGAAGGCGGACGAGATTGGCGCGGCGGCGGCGACGGTGGCGTCGATCCGCCGGACGGCGGCGGACTTGGGTTACGTGCCGAACGCGACGGCGCGGATCCTGCGAGGGGTGTCGAGCCGGACGCTGGGGGTGGTGGTGTACGATTTTGAGGACCCGTTTCTGGGGGCCCTGATCGGCGCGTTGCAGCGGCTGGCGCGCCGGGAGGATCACACGCTGGTGCTGGCGGGTCTCGAGCAGCGGCGGGAGGATCCCGACGCGCTGCGCCCGCTGGCCAAGCACGGCATCAGCGGACTGATCATCGTGGGCAGCGGCGGGCGGGAGGATTGGCTGGAGGGATTCCTCGCCCGGGGCCTGCCGGTGGCACGCATCGGCACGAGCCCGGGCGCGACGCACGCGACCGTGGCGGTGGACAGTGCGCACGGGATCGCGGCTTTGCTGGGTCACCTCAGTCGCCGGGGGATCCGGCGGGTGGGGTTCATCGCCGATGGGCTGCCGGCGCACCGGGAGCGGCTGAGGGTTTTCGCGGAACAGGCGGCGGTGCTGGGCTGTGAGACCCGGCCCGAGTGGCAGGCCGCGCGGCCGGAGCCCGCGACCGCGGCGGGGCTGCAGGCGACCCGCGACCTGCTGAGACGCGGGGGTGAGCGGCCGCAGGCGCTGCTGGCGGCCGGGGACGCCATCGCGATCGGCGTGCTGCGCGCGTTGCAGGAGGGCGGGGTGGCCGTGCCGGGAGGCATCGCGGTGACCGGCTTCGACGACCTGCCGTTGGCGGATGCCCTGAACCCGGCGTTGACCACGATCCGTCAGCCGGTGGCCGAGCTCGCGCGGACCGCCTTCGCGTGGGTTGCCGGGACGGGTACCCCCCCGGCGGGTGGCGCTCCCCAAGTGTTGCTGCCGGGCGAACTCATCGTGCGGGAATCCGCCTGACCCGGTTCCGGCTCGTCTCGCGCCTCCTTCCCTCTCGTTCTTCCACTTTGTTATGCCCCCCAAACCCGCCCTCGACGTCCTGATCATTGGCGGGGGGATGATCACCTACGATCTGATCCTCCCCTCGGTCTACCACCTGCAGCGCCTGGGCGCGGTCGCCCGCATCCGGGTCTGCGCGCAGAGTTCGGCGCGCATCCGGGCGTTGAAGGAGGGGGCGGACCTGCAGGCGGCGTTCCCGGGTCAGGACTTCGAGGCTTACCCGGACGTGCGCGCGCCGGAGACCGAGCGGCAGCCGGACCTGTACCGGCGGCTGCTGGCGGAGGCACGGCCGCGGCAGGCGGTGATCATAGCGACCCCGGACCAACTGCACTTTGAGATGGTGATGGAGTCATTGCGGTGTGAGCAGCACGTGCTGTGCGTGAAGCCGCTGGTGCTGCGGCACGCGCAGGCGCTGGAGATCGAGCGCGAGGCGCGGGCGCGCGGGCTGTTCGTGGGGGTCGAGTACCACAAGCGCCTCGACACGCGCGCGCTGATGGCGCGGCGGCAGTACGGGCTGGGGCACTTCGGCGAGTTCCGCATCGGCGAGGCGCGGATGATTGAGCCGTACTACTACCGGCGCTCCAATTTCCAGAACTGGTTCACCACCGACCAGACGGACCCGTTCGTGTATGTGGGGTGCCACTACTTCGACCTGGTGCAGTTCATCACCGGCCTGCGCCCGGTGGGCGTCTCGGTGAGCGGGGTGAAGGGCCGTTTCCCCAATGGCAACGAGGGATATATGTGGGCCAACGGGCGCGTCCGCTACGAGAACGGGGCGATCCTGTCCGTGATCGACGGCCTCGGCTACCCGGATGACGCGGCGGGCAGCAACGACCAGGGCCTGCTGATGTACTGCGAGGGCAAGGACCGGGGCGGGATGATCCAGCACAACGACCAGGACCGGGGCGTGCGCCACTCGTATCTGGACAACATCGGCTGCGGCGGCTCGCGCTACAATTACTGCAGCCCGGACTTCTACCGGCTGGTGCCGTGGACGGGGCCGGGGTACCGGCCGGCGGGGTACGGTTTCGAGTCCGTGGCGGCTCATCTTGACGCGATGCGACGGCTGGAAGGGGAGACCGCCGGTCTCGACGCGGTAGCGGCGCTGGAACGCCGGCGCGGGATCATGCAGGAGATTGACCAGGCGGGCCTGCTGGCGACGCCCGCGAATTCCGCCGACAACGAGCTGGTGGTGGAGGCGGCGCGCCTTTCCATCCTCGCGGATGGCGACTGGTGCGACATCGTGCACGGTGACCGTCCGCACGTGCGCCTCCGGAGATAATCATCATGGCCGAATACAACCTCACCCCCGTTTCCGTCCCGCCCGTGCAGACGCGCTGGCGGACCATCCAGACCGCGCTGCCGGTGCCGGAGTCGCTGCCGCTCTTCGAGGAGCTGCGCCGGAGCGAGCCGCGGTCGATGTCGGGCCAGCCGCCCGTCGTCTGGCACCACGCGGAGGGCGCGACCATCGCCGACCGCTGGGGCAACCGCTGGATCGACTGGTCCTCGGGCGTGCTCGTGACCAACGCGGGCCACGGCCATCCGCGGATCGTGGCCGCGCTGAAGGAAGCGGTGGAGCGGCCGCTGCTGGCGACTTACGTCTTCCCGCACGAGGGGCGGGCGCGGCTGACCGGGATGCTGAGCGCCGTCGCGCCGCAGCTGGAGCGGGCGACCGTCTTCCTGCTCTCGACGGGCAGCGAGGCGACCGAGAACTGCATCAAGCTGGCCAAGACCTACGCGCTGGAAAAGCACGGCCCGGGCAAGTCCATCATGGTCACCTTCCAGAACGCCTTCCACGGGCGGACGATGGGCGCCCAGCTGGCGGGCGGG
>SYDD01000265.1 GCA_005786775.1 Opitutaceae bacterium | reverse complement strand
GTGGCCGAGACCGCGGTTCTCGTGGGCGCCCTCGATCAGGCCGGGGATGTCCGCCAGCAGCAGGCGGCGGGCGCCACGCTTGTCGTCCGGATACTCGATCACGCCGATCTGGGGATGCAGCGTGGTGAAGGGGTACGCCGCGGTGCGTGGCCGGGCCTGGGTGATGCGCCCCATCAGGGACGACTTGCCCGCGTTGGGAAACCCCACGAGGCCGACGTCCGCGATGCTCTTGAGCACGAGGCGATAGGTGCCGGCCTGCCCGGTCTGGCCGGCGTTGGCCCGCCGCGGGGCGCGATTCGTGGAGGTCTTGAAGTGGGTGTTGCCCCAGCCCCCGTTGCCCCCCTGGCAGAGCACGATGCGCTGCCCGTCGTCGATCACCTCGGCGACCGGTTTGCCGGTCTCCAAATCGACCACCATCGTGCCCAGCGGCATCCGCAGCACGCACGCCTGGCCGTCGCGTCCGTTGCAGTCCGCCCCCAGGCCGTGGCCCCCGCGCTCGCCGCGCCAGTGGGGCTGGTACTTGTAGTCGACCAGGTTGTTGGAGTTGACGTCGCCCAGCAGGACGACGTCGCCCCCGCGGCCGCCGTCGCCGCCGTTGGGGCCGCCCCACGGCTCGTATTTCTCGCGGCGGAAGCTGATGCAGCCTCTTCCCCCGTCCCCGGCGGCCAGCTTCACGGTGCATTCGTCGACGAACATCCGGACCACGATGCAGATGCGCCGGGCTTTGCCAAGGGGGGCGTTGCCCGCCCAAGCCTTGTGCCCGGTTATCATTTGCCCCTAATGCGCTTCACCCCCCGATGCGCCCCGCCTCCCTCCTCCGCCGCACCCTGCTCGCTGCCGCCCTCGCCGGTCCCCTCGCCGGCGCGACGCCGACCCGGCTGCCCAACGTGCTCATCCTTTACGCCGATGACCTCGGTTACGGGGACCTAGGCTGCTACCACGCGGAATCGCGCATCCCCACCCCGCACCTCGACCGCCTCGCCGCCGCGGGGCTCCGGTTCACCGACGCGCACAGCTCCTCCGGCGTCTGCACCCCCAGCCGCTACGCCCTCCTCACCGGGCGGCACCACTGGCGCGACTTCCACGGGATCGTGAACGCCTTCGGCGCGCCCGTCTTCAAACCGGGCCAGCTCACACTGCCGGCCATGCTGCGACGCCAGGGCTACGCCACCGCCGCCATCGGGAAATGGCACCTCGGGTGGGACTGGGACGCGATCCGCCGCCCGGGCGCCCAACCCCTCGGCAACGGCAAGGCCAAGGCCGGCGCCGAATGGGGCCCGGAGGCCTTCGACTGGTCGCAGCGCATCCCCGGCGGACCGCTCGCCCGCGGTTTCGACCACTACTTCGGCGACGACGTCATCAACTTCCCGCCCTACTGCTGGATCGAGGACGACCGCGTGCTCACCGCGCCCGACCGCCCCCTGGACACCAGCCGCTTCAAGCCCATCAAGGAGGGCAACTGGGAATCGCGCCCCGGCCCGATGGCCCCCGGCTGGGACCCCTACGAGAACCTGCCCACCCTGACCCGCCGCGGAGTCGACTACCTGCGCTCGAGAAAGGGCTCCGAAAAGCCGTTCTTCCTCTACTTCGCCTTCCCCTCCCCGCACGCCCCCATCATCCCCAACGACGCCTTCGACGGCAAATCCCGCGCCGGCGCCTTCGGTGATTTCGTCCACGAGACGGATGACGCGGTCGGCCGGCTCCTCCAAGCGCTCGAGGAGTCCGGCCACGCCGGGAACACCCTCGTGCTCTTCTCGGCCGACAACGGCCCCGAGCGCTACGCCTACGCCCGCGACGAGCGCCACGGGCACTGGTCCGCGCATCCGCTCCGCGGCCTCAAGCGCGACCTCTACGAGGGCGGCCACCGCGTGCCCTTCCTCGCGCGCTGGCCCGGCGTGATCGCCCCGGGCACCGTCTGCGATGCCCTGGTTTCCCAGGTCGACGTGCTGGCCACCCTCGCCACCATCACCGGCCACACCCTGCCCCGGAACGCCGCCGAGGACTCCCACGACCTCCTGCCGCTCCTGCGCGGCGGGACCGCCCCGGTCCGCGCCGCCCACGTGCACAACACCAACGCGAACGGGTACGCGATCCGCGCCGGGGACTGGGTGCTGATCCTCGCGAAGGACGGTTACGTTTCCGCCCGGGACCGGGCCTGGGAGACGCGGCACGGTTATCCCGCCGACGACGCGGCCGAGGTTGAGCTCTACAACCTGAAGGCGGACCTGGGTCAGCGGCACAACGTCGCCAGCACCCACCAGGACAAGGTCGCTGAATTGACCGCCCTCCTCCGGCAATTGCGCGAACAGGGCCACAGCGCGCCCCGCCTCGGCCCGCCGCCACGCTGAACCCCTCCCCCCTTCCCCGATGAACCCCCTACGTCTCCTCGTCCGCCTCCTGCCGGTCCTGCTTCCACTCCTCACCGGGCTCCGCGCGGGCGCGCCCCCGGCCTTCGAGGAAATCCGCAAGATCGACGTGCACTCGCACCTCTTCGAGGACGCGCCGGTGTTCCACGACCTCTTCCGACGCCTAAACCTGCGCACCGTCAACGTCTGCGTGCCGGGAGGTGACGGCCACCTCGCGACGATGGACCGCATCGCCCGCCACCTTTACCGGATCGAACCCACCCTCTACCCCTTCACCGCCACGTTTGACGTCACCGGCCACGCGGCCCCGGACTATGCGGCGAAGGTCATCGCGTGGCTCGACGCCGCCTTCGCCGGCGGCGCCGTCGCGGTGAAGATCTGGAAAGAGGTCGGCATCGGCATCCGCGACCCGTCCGGCCGCTTCGTGCTGCCGGACGATCCGCGCTTCGACCCGATCTACGCGCACCTCGCCCGCCGCGGGAAACCGTTGCACGCGCACCTCGCCGAGCCGATCGACGCGTGGCTCCCGCTGGATCCGGCCAGCCCGCACCACGGCTACTACTCGACGAACCCGCAATGGCACCTGCACGGCAAGCCGGAGTACCCGAGCCACGCCGCGATCATCGCCGCCCGCGACAATATCCTGCGCAAGCATCCGACCCTCGTGGTGCTGGCGGCCCATCTGGGCAGC
>SYDD01000264.1 GCA_005786775.1 Opitutaceae bacterium | reverse complement strand
GCCGAACTTGGTGCCGGTCAGCTCGAGGTTGTCGCGCAGCACCCAGAGCAGCGGGGTGTCGGGCGCGACGTCCACGGTCCGGTTCGCGCCGTTGACGGTGAGGGAGTACTTCATGGGGGAGGGGAGTCCGCGCAAAGGAGACCGGGTGGCGGGTGGGGTCAAGCGCCCGCGCGCTCAAAACGTGTAGGTGGCGCGGGCGGTCCAGCCGTGGCGCACGCGGGGGAGCATCCAGCGCACGACCTGTCCCGGGGCGACGGCCGAGAAAGGCAGCGCCTCCTCCTGGCGGAAGAGGTTTTCAATGTTGAGCTGGAGGTCCAGCACGTGGCCGCGGCGGATTCGTAGTTGGCGGCCCAGCATCGCGTTCCAGACCAAGGCGCCGCGGCCGAGGATGGGTGCGTTGCCGTTGGTGGCGTCAAAGCCGACCACCGGCGCCCCACGGTGGTTGGCGCCCAGGCCCGCGCGCGTGCTCCGCAACCAAGCCGGTGCCCCTTCGCCGAACCGGTAGCTCGTGAACGCATTGAAGGACTCGCCCGTGAACGCGAGCGGCGGCTTGCCGTCGCCGCGGTCGACCAGATCCAGCAGCGACTGCACGTAGTCGTAGGCGTCGTTGAGCGTCGCGGGCTGCAGCACGAAGTCGCGTCCCGGAGTGTTGTCTCGCGCGCGGACGAACGTCGCCACGGTCGCGCGGGTGCTGTCGAGGGGCGTCGCGTTACCGTCCCACGCGGCGCGGTTGTCCGCCAGGAGGGCCCGCATACTTGGGGCGAGGTCGGTAAACACCAGCCTTGGGCGGGAGTAGTTGAGCGATACGCTCCAGCCGGGCGCGAGCCGCCCGGTGACTTCGAACTCGGTGCCGCGGCCGTCCGCGGTGACGGTTTCGCGGTACTTGGACTGCCCGACTTGGGTGAGGCCCAGGCGGCGAATCATCTCGGGCAGCGGGCGGTTGAGCCGCAGGAGGGTGGTGAGGATGTCGTTGACCACCGGCACGCCCTGGCCGCGGACGGAGTTGCTGGTGACGTCGTGGAACTGGTCGTAGCCGCGGTTTCGATAGGTGCTGGCGCTCGCGTAGAGGCGCCCGCCGAGCAGGTTGAGGCGCACCGCGTAGTCGCGGCCTTGGCCGCGGCTGGGCACGAGCAGGCGGTCGTAGATGTCGGTGAAGTTGCTCTGGGGAAAGACGCTCTGCGACTGGTTGTAGGCGAGCGCGAGCCAGGGCAGCGGGGTGACCACCGCGCCGGCGGTCCGGGTCGCCCCCGTGTAGGCGGCGATGGTCGCGGGGTCGAACTGGTAGGGGCGCACGAGCCAGAGGTTGGTGGAGTTCGGGACCCGCTCGCCGCCGAGCGAGGCGTTGTTGTTTTCGATCCGCTCGCGGCGGTAGCCGGCGGTGAGGACAAGGCGGTCGCGGCTGAATCGGCTCTGCGCGGCGAGCATTAGGCTGCGGCTGACGGTCTGGTTCCAGGGGTAGGAATTATTCCAGAGGAACCGGGCCTGCATCCCTGGGCCGTCGGGGATGGGGTTCGCCCAAGGGTCGAGGGCACCGCGCTGACCGCCGGGCCGGGAGAAATCGAGGTAAGTGCGCCGCAAGATGATATTGGTCGCGGAATCGATCGGCTGCGCGTTGCCCGGCGCGGCGTTGTACTCCGCGACGACGCCGTTGCCGAACACGTTGTCGTTGTGCTGCCACGAGGCGGCGGCGCTGTGGCGGCCGAGCCACGCGTGGCGGCGGGTGAGGTCCACCTCGGTGCCGAGCGTGGCGCGGAACGACTCGCTGCGCTGGTCGAAGAGTTGCTGGACCGTCTGGCTCTGCACGTAGGGCAGGCCAACAAAGGGGTTGGCGCGGGCGATATCGGGCAGGAGCGTGCCCGGGTTGCGGCCGGCGGCCACGACGGAGTCCCCGTCGGCGAAGTACGCGCCCGGCAACACCGGGTTGGGATCGCCGATGGCATTGGCTGAGGGCTGGGTGAAGCCGCGGGTGTAACGGGTGCGGTTGTAGCCGAGCTCGAGGTTGAAGGGCCCGAGGCGCTGGTCGACGAACAGGGACCAGAGAGTGTACTGGTAGTTCGCGTCGCGGCCCGGGCCGGACAGGTAGGCGTTCGCCGGGAGCACGCGGCCGTAGAACGGATCGTCGACCGTGCCCCCCGCAGGCGCGGCGCCGCCGCTGATCGTTTCCCAGAAACCCGTCGGCTGGGTTCCGGTGAGGTCGGGCCGCATATCCGCGCCCGTGGTCGAGACGCGGAAGGGCCGGTCGCGCACCTGGGGCGCGTAGATCACCTGCAGGGTGTTGGTCGAGCGTAGCAGCCCCGGCGCGGGATTGGTCCCGGGGAGCAGCGGGTTGCCCGCCAGTGGCGCCCCGCCCAGCACCCAGCGGGAGTAACCGAAGTCGGCATGGGGGAAGTTGCCGCCCATCACCTGGTCGCGCCGCAGATGCTCCACCGCCGCGCGGACCTGGGTCGAGGGCTGCGGCTGCCACGCGCCGGCCAAGGCGAGGCCTTTTTGCCGCAGGCCCTCGAACTCGAACCAACCTTTGCGCTCCTCCCAAACCGCGTTGGTGCGTAGCGCGAGCCGGTCCCGCCGCAACGGGAAGGCGAGGTCCACCTCGCTCCGGCGCTTCGCGTCGTTCCCCACCGTCAGCGTTGCCGTCTGCCGCCGTGCGTTCAGCACCGCCCGCTTCGAGGTCAGGTTCAGCGCGCCGCCTGGCCGGCCGGCCCCGAAGAGGATCGAGTTTGGCCCGCGGCTCACGTCCGCCCGGTCCACGTTGAACCGGTCCGAGGCCAGAATCCCGCGGCCCTCCACCATATTCGGCAGATAATCGCGCGAGATCACCGACTCCGTGAAGCCGCGCACCGTCGCGCGCACGTCGAACGCCTGCTGCACCCCGCCGCCCGGGTCGCTGCGCTCGTGCTCCGTGTTCAGCGAATACTTGAGCATATCCATCACGTTCTCGGCCCCGATGTCGTCCAAGAATTCCTTGGTCAGCACTGACACCGCTGCTGGGGTGTGGAGGAGACTCGAGTTCATCCGGGTGCCCGAGAGCGTGTTCGCCGCGCGGTACCCCTCATCGCCCTCCGTCGAAACGATGAAAGGGGAGAGGTTCACCACCTCGCCTGCGGTCGTGGGGGGAGTGGCCGGGGTGGCACCGGGCGCTGCGGCGGCGGCAAGGCAGGCGAGCAGGAGGAGCGCGGCGGACCGCGGGCAGGGGCAGGCGAGGGACATAGGGGGTGGACGCCGGATGGCGGGGAACGAGCGCGGCGAGCCAACCTTAGCCGCCCTGACCGGTCAAGCGGACGCCCTGCGCGGGTTTGACGCGGGAGGTGCCGAGACGTTTGGCTTCTATCGCCCCGCCCCGATGCCCTGTTCCCGTCGCCGCTTCACTCTCGGCGCCTTCGCCTGGTTCGCCGGCGGGCGCGCGGCCGCCGCACCGCTGGCGGAGTGGGCCCGGGCGGTTGCCACCGCGGAGTTGCGCGGCCTCCGGCGGGAACCGGGCCCGGATGCTGGCACCGTGCGCCTCGTTGGCCTCCCCGCCGCGGGCCCGGATGCGCCACCGACCCTCTCCTATGCCTGGGCGACGTTCCCGGCGCCGCCCGGCGGGTGGGAGCTTTCCCGGCGATCCCTGCTCGGCGCGACGGTGACGAACCGGGGTGCGGAGCCGGCGGAGTTGCTGCTGTGGGCGGTCGGCGCCAGCGGCTGGGACGCCGTGCCGGCCGCCGCCCGGCTGGCCCCGGGCGAGAGCTGCGTGCTGGAGTGCCCGCTGCGCGAGACGTTCCCGGACGGCACGCCCAAGATCGATCCCGGCCGCGTCGCCGCGCTGGAGCTGATCCTGCGGGGCCGGCCGCGCGGCCCGGTGGCCCTTGAGCTCAGCGGGGTGCACGCCGCGGGGGACGCGCCCGCGTGGGTTGCGCCGCCTGGCCGTGTCCCCGTGCCGGAAGTCACGGCGGGCGCTCCCGCGCCGGGACGGCGGGTGCGGGTGCGGCTCGCCGGCGAGCGCCAGCCGGGGCTGCACGCCGTGCTTCACCTGCCCGTGGACTGGACGCCGAGCCGCCGCTGGCCGCTGGTGGTCGAGTACCCCGGGAATCTCTTCCACGTGCCGGGCTGCCGTTCGCCCGGGCTGCCCGAGCAGGGCGTCATTGGGGCCGGGATGACGCTGGGCCGCGGGTCGATCTGTCTGGGCCTGCCGTTCGTCGACCGCCGCTGGGGGCGCATCGCGGAGAGCGGCTGGGGTAATCCTGACGAGACCGTGGCCTACGCGCTCGCCATGCTGGCGCAGGTGCGGGACGACTGGGGGGCGGATCCTGCGAACACGGTCCTCACCGGGTTCTCGAGGGGGGCGCTGGCGTGCGGCTACATCGGCCTGCGCGACGACCGGCTCGCGGCCTGGTGGAAGGGATTCCACGCCTGCCAGCATTACGACGGGGACGGCTGGAACGGCGCGACTTGGGTGGGTGCGATGGAGCGGGCCCGGCGCTTCCGCGGGCGCTCCGTGTTCCACACCGACAATGCGGCGGCCAAGTTCCAGCCGCTGATGGACGCGATGGGGGTTCCGGCGACCTTCGTGCAATCGGGTCTCGGCGCGCACGCCACGGCGATGTTCCTCGATAACCGCGTGTCGACCCTCCAGCTGCGCGCTTGGTACCTGGATTTGGTGGGGTGTTCGCTCTCTTAAGTCGAGGCTGCGGAGGGCGTGGCGCGCTGCGCCTCGAGCCGGCGGACCTGGGGCTGGTGTAGCCGGGGCGCGCCGCGGCCGGCATCCGCCTGCGTCGCCGCCGCTAGCCTGAGCGATCGTCCCGTTCCCGCTCTGCAAGCCGACTACTCGCGCGGGCGCTGTTACGCCAAGCTGCGGGTCCGTCCCATTTGGCTCCCCACTCCTCGCTCTTCTCCTTCCGCGACCGCCTACTTTTTCTCTCCCCGCGCGAGCACCCAGTCCACGACCCGTTCATCCGCGGATTCGCGCCAGACGAGGCTGAGGAACTCGGCGGGCAGGATCCCGCGCTCGCGGAAGAAGCGGCGGTCACCACCGCAGCAGAACATCAGGGACGGCGGGAGTTCCCCGCGCAGCTTGGCCCGCGCCTTCGGGATCAGCCGCGGCAACCAGGCCACGCCCCGGACCGCGTCCGCCTTGGCCGGCAGCGTGTCCGCGTCAATCACGCGGCCCGAGGGCTGGCCGCCCTGCGCGTTCCAGAAGTAGTCGCGGCGCACCAGCTCGATCGCCAGCGCCAGCTCGGGCCCGGGTTCGCCGGACGCGGTGGAGTCCTCCGCGTAATCGAGCAGGTTCTGCGGGGACAGGCCGTTGGCCGCCAGCCAGGCCTCGTCGGCGGGCGGGAGCAGGCCGGCGGCGGTGCGGTGGCCCGCGGCGTAGCGCTGTGCGGCGAGGTCGTGGAGCGTGCGGAAACGGGCGGGGAAGGCGAAGTGGTCCATCGGGAAAAGGCGGTCGGCGGGCCGGGGGCTCAGAGCACGACCAGGTCGTTGCGGTGCACGACCTCAAGTCGGCGGCGGCCGGGATAGAGGCGGGCGAGCTCGTCGCCCTGCCGGCCGGCGAGGGCGGGAATCTCCTCGCGGCCAAAGCCCGTGCGGCCGCGGGCGAACACCTGCCCGTCGGGCCCGGCGATGTTCACGATGTCCCCGGCGGCGAATTCGCCCTCGGCGCCGGTGACCCCGACCGCGAGCAGGCTGCCGCCGCGCTCGCGGAGGGCGGGAATGGCGCGGGCGTTGACGCGGACGGTGCCGGCGGGGCGCTGGAAATAGGCGAGCCAGCGTTTGCGGGACTCAAGCGGGAGGCCGCTGGGGACGAAAAACGTTCCGGGCCCTTGGCCGGAGAGCAGGCGGGCGAGGATGCGCGGTTCGGCGCCGCTCGCGATGAATACCCCGCAGCCGGCGCGGGTGGCGAGGCGGGCGGCGGAGATCTTCGAGACCATCCCGCCGACGGCCGTCTCGCTGGTCGTGCCCCCTGCCATCGCCTCGATTTCGGGCGTGATGCGCTCCACCACGGGCACGATTTGCCCGGTGCCGCGCAGGTCGATCAGGCCGGGGGCGGTGGAAAGGATGACCAGGTGGTCGGCCTGGATCAGACTGGCGACGAGCGCGGAGAGGGTGTCGTTGTCCCCGAACTTGATCTCGGCGGCGCTCACCGTGTCGTTCTCATTGATCACCGGGATCGTGCCGTAGGCGATCAACTGGCGGAGGGTGGCTTGGACCCCGAGGAAGCGGGCGCGGGCGCGGAGGTCCTCGTGGGTGAGGAGCACCTGGGCCGCGGTGAGCCCGTGGGGGTCCAGTCCGGCCTGCCAGACCTGCATCAGGCGGGACTGGCCGATCGCGGCGCAGGCCTGCTTGCGGGCGACCTCGCGCGGGCGGCGCTCCAGGCCGAGGGCGCCCATCCCGAGCCCGACCGCGCCGGAGGAGACGACCAGCACCTCGGTGCCGGCGGCGCGCAGCGCGGCGAGCTCCGCGCAGACGGCGGCGATGCGGGCCTGGTCGAGACGGCCCACGCCGGACGTGAGCACGCCCGTGCCGAGCTTGACCACTAGGCGCCGCGGCGGGCGGGTGGTGGCGGGAAGGGCGGGACTGGCGGTCATCCGCGCGGGCTCAGACCGTCAGCAGCTCCTTCTCCTTGTGGGCGAGGTGGCTGTTGATGTCGGCGATCGCCTTGTCGGTGGCGGTCTGGATGTCCTTCTCCAGCCGCTTCTGCTCGTCCTCGGGCAGCTTGGCCTTCTTGCCCTGCTCGAGGGAGTCGCGGCGAACGTTGCGGACGTGGACGCGGCCCTCCTCGGCGAGGCGGTGAGCATTCTTGACAAATTCCTGGCGGCGCTCGCGGCTCATCTCCGGGAGCGGCACGCGGATCGTCTTGCCGTCGGGGATCGGGTTGAAGCCGAGGTTGGCGTCGATGATGCCCTTGGTGATGGCCTTCACCAGGCTGATGTCCCACGGCTGGATCTGGATGAGCCGCGCGTCGGGGGTGGAGATGGCGGCGCACTGCTTGAGTGGGACCATCGAGCCGTAGGCCTCGACCGTGACCGACTCGATCATCGCGGGTGTGGCCTTGCCGGTGTGGATGGCGCTGAACTCGTGGAGCGTGTGGTCCACGGCCTTCTTCATGCGGGCGGCGGCTTCGGTGAGGATGGGATGGGACATAAGCGGAGTGGGGCTCAGTTGCGGACCAGCGTGCCGATCTTCTGGCCGGAGATCGCCTTGCGGATGGCGTGCTCGTCGTGGAGGTCGAAGACGAGGATCGGCACGTTGTTGTCCATGCAGAGGGAGAAGGCGGTGGAATCCATCACGTTGAGGCGCTGCTTGAGGGCTTCGATGAACGTGAGGTGGTCGTAGCGGACGGCGTCGCTGTGCTTCTTCGGGTCCTTGTCGTAGACCCCGTCCACCTTGGTGGCCTTCATGATGATGTCGGCCTTCATCTCCGAGGCGCGCAGCGCGGCGGTGGTGTCGGTGGAGAAGTAGGGGTTGCCGGTGCCGGCGACGAAGATGACCACGCGGCCCTTCTCGAGGTGGCGGATGGCGCGGCGGAGGATGAACGGTTCGGCGATCTGGTTCATCGGGATGGCGGACTGCACGCGCGTGCTGACGCCCATCTTCTCGAGGCAGTCCATCAGCGCGAGGCCGTTGATGACCGTGGCGAGCATCCCCATGTAGTCGCCGGTCAGGCGGTCGACGCCGCGCTTCTCGCCGTTGAGCCCGCGGAAGATGTTGCCCCCGCCGATGACCACGCAGACCTGGACGCCAAGCTGATGGATTTCCCGGACTTGGCTGCACACCTGGAAGAGCGTGTCGCTGTCGATCGGGTCGCCGGACTTGCCCCCGCGGAGCACCTCGCCGGAGAGCTTGAGGATGACCCGTTTGTATTTGAGGGTGGAGGCCGCGGGCTTCGTTTCGCGCATGGACGTCAAGGAAACGCCCGGGCAAAAAGCGCGTCAATGCCCGAGATGCGCCGTGCCGCCTCGGCGCTTGCCCTCGCCGCTGCCGGCCCCCACAAGGTCGCCGCCCCGATGATCTCCATCCGCGTCCAGCAGCTGACCAAGCGCTTTGGTGCCGTTACCGCCCTGCAGCACCTCGACCTGGCCATCGCGCCCGGCGAGCTGTTCTTCCTGCTTGGGCCGAGTGGCTGCGGCAAGACCACCCTGCTGCGGAGCCTAGCCGGCTTCTACCTGCCGGAGGAGGGAAAGATTCTGTTTGGCGACGAGGACGTGACGCGCTTGGCGCCGCACAAGCGCAACACGGGGATGATGTTCCAAAGCTACGCGCTGTGGCCGCACCTGAGCGTGGCTGAGAACGTGGCCTTCGGTTTGGAGGAGCGGAAGGTGCCGCGAGCGGAGATCACTCGCCGCGTGGGCGAGGCCCTCGCCTCGGTACGGATGGACGCCTACGCGGCGCGCCGGCCGCACGAGCTTTCCGGCGGCCCGCAGCAGCGCGTCGCCCTAGCGCGGGCGCTGGTGATCCGGCCGCGCTGCCTGCTCTTGGACGAGCCGCTTTCGAACCTCGACGCCAAGCTGCGGCTGGAGATGCGGGCGGAGATCCGCCGGGTGTGTAAGGAGGCCGGGCTAACGACCGTTTACGTGACGCACGATCAGAAGGAGGCGCTGTCGGTGTCGGATCGGATGGCGATCCTCGACGGCGGACGGATTTTGCAGGTCGGATCGCCGCGGGAGGTTTACCGTCGGCCCGTATGCCGGGTGGTGGCGGACTTCATTGGGGAGACCGATTTCATCCCTGGCACGCTGAAGGGCCTCGCGGACGGCTGGGCGCACGTGGACACGGCGGTGGGGCCGATGCGGGGCGTCCTCGGCGATCCGGCGGCGCGGCCTGCGGCCGGGGCGGCGGTAACGGTCTCGGTGCGGCCGGAGTGCTGGGTGCTGAGTCGAGAGGCGCCGGCGGCCAATGCGGTGCGCGGCCGAATCGGGGCCTCGGTCTACCTCGGGGAATTCGCGCAGCACGAGCTGATTGCCGGGGACCTGAACCTGAAGATCGTCGAGCTCAATCCCCGCTTTCTCGACCAGCCGGACCGGGGCGAGGTCTATGCGGGGGCCGAGCCCGCGGACGTGGTCGTACTGACCGCCTGAGCGCGCTCGCGATGAATCGCTTCGCCTTGCTGCTGGCATTGGGGGTGATCGTGGCCCTGCCGTTTGCGCTGCGCCCGTCACGCCCTGCGCCCGGTTCCGCGGACGACACCCTAGTGGTGATCACGCCGCACAACGAGGCGATCCGCCATGAGTACGGCCGCGGGTTCGCCGCTTGGTATCGGGAGCGGACTGGGCGGACGGTCGCGATCGATTGGCGGATTGTCGGCGGCACGAGCGAGATCGCCCGCTTCCTCGAGGGCGAGTACGCGTCGGCCTTCGAGCAGCACTGGACGCGGCGGCTGGGCCGTCCGTGGAGCGTGGAGGTCCAGGCGGCGTTCGCCAACTCGCGGGTGGCCGCGGAGGCGCCGGCGTTGGCGCGGGAGGCGCGCGCGGCGTTCCTCGCCTCGTCTGTCGGTTGCGGCATCGACGTGTTCTTCGGCGGCGGCACCTATGACTTCGAGCGGCAGGCGCAGGCCGGCCGGCTGGTCGACGCGGGCCTCGCGGCGCGGCGGCCGGAATGGTTTCGGGACGACGCGATCCCGTCTGCCTTCGCGGGCGAGTCATTCCGGGATCCGCAGGGGCGCTGGATTGGCACCGTGCTGAGCTCCTACGGGATGATCTTCAATCGCGATTCGCTGCGTCGCCTCGGTTTCGACCGCACGCCGACGCAGTGGGAGGACATGGCCGACCCGCGCCTCGCGGGGGAGGTGGCCCTCGCGGATCCGACCAAGAGCGGTTCCGTGGCGAAGGCCTTCGAGAACATCATCCAGCAGCAGATGCAGCGGCGCCTCACCACGCTGCGGCGCGAGCGGCCCGGCGCGGAGGCCGCGGCCCTCGAAGCGCAGGCTGTGCGGGAGGGTTGGAGCTTGGGGCTGCAGCTACTGCAGCGGATTGGGGCCAACGCGCGCTATTTCACCGACACCTCGCAGAAGCCGCCCATCGACGTCGCGGCGGGTAACTGCGCCATCGGTCTCTGCATCGATTTCTATGGCCGTCAGCAGGAAGAGGCTGTCCGTCGCCGCGACCGTTCGGACCGCGTGGGCTACATCTCGCCCCCCGGCGGATCGACCGCTTCGGTCGACCCCATCGGCCTGTTGCGCGGGGCGCCACACGTCGAGGTAGGGCGGCTTTTTATCGAGTACACGCTCTCCCTGGAGGGGCAGCGGTTGTGGAACTATCGCCCAGGCGTCCCTGGCGGCCCGGAGCGCTTCGCCCTGCGGCGCCTGCCGGTGCGCAAAGAGTTTTACGTCGAGCCGGAGGGCGCCAGGCGGCGCAGCGACCCGGAGGATGCGCCCTACGCGATCGCCGAGCCCCTCGTCTACCGCGACGCCTGGACCGGCCGCATTTTCCGCGAGATGTCCCTCGTCATCCGCGTGATGTGCCAAGATACCCACGTCGAGCTGCGCCGCGCGTGGCGCGCCCTGCAGGAGGCGCCTGCGCCGCGCCGGGAGGCGGCGTTGGCGGCGCTGCAGGACGTGTCGCGCGTGGCCTACGACCAGATCCTCGCGGACGTGCGTCCGCGTTTGGCGGCCCGCAATAAGGTCGAGGAGGTGCGGCTCGCGGCCGAGCTGGCGGCCTTCTTCCGCGCCAACTACCTCCGCGCGGAACGGATTGCGCGCGGCCAAGACCCGGTCTAACTGCGCGCTCAAGATGCCTCGCCCGCCGCTTTCTCCTGGCCTCCTCCTTGCCTTCGCTGCGGGGGCCATCCACGCTGCCGCTCCCGCCGAATGGCCCGAGTTCCGCGGCCCCACTGGGCAGGGAATCAGTGCCGCTCGCGGCCTGCCCGTGGAATGGTCCGAAACGCGCCACGTCGCTTGGGTCACCCCGATTCCGGGCGCTGGCTGGTCCTCGCCCGTGGTGGGTGAGGGCCGGGTATTCCTCACCGCCGGCCGACCGCGGGCCGAGGGCGGCGCTTCGCTCCACGTTCTCGCTCTGGAGGCCGCTACGGGGCGCGTGCTCTGGGACCGGGAGGTATTCGCTGGCCCGGGGATCGAGGCGCAGCCGTTGCACCGCAAGAACAGCCCCGCGAGTCCCACCCCTCTGCTCGCAGACGGACGGGTTTATGTGCATTTTGGGCACCACGGGTCGGCCTGTCTTGACCGCGAGGGACGAATTCTCTGGCGCAACAACGAGTTGCGCTACGACCCCGTGCACGGCAACGGAGGCTCCCCGGTACTGGCGGGCGACCTACTCATCTCCCACGCGGATGGCGCGAAGGACCCGTTCGTGATCGCATTGGATCGGAAAACCGGGGCCGTGCGCTGGCGGACCGCCCGGACGGTGCGCCCGAAGCAGACCTTCTCCTTCGCCACGCCGCTGCTGGTCGGCGAGGGCGCGGCTGCGCAGCTGATCAGTCCGGCGAGCGGCGCAGTCGCGGCCCTCGACCCGCGGGACGGCCGCGAGCTCTGGCACGTCCGCTATGGCGGCGGATTCTCGGTCGTGCCGCGGCCGGTGGCGGGCCACGGTCTGGTCTTTGTCGCCACCGGGTACGCGCGCGCGGATTTGCTGGCGATCCGGCTTGGTGGATCGGGGGACGTCACCGACACCCACGTGGCCTGGCGGACCACGAAGGGCGCCCCCCTCACGCCGTCGCTGGTGCTGGATGGCGATGAGTTATACGGGGTCTCGGACATGGGGGTTGCGACCTGCTGGGATGCGCGGACCGGCACCGTGCACTGGCAAGAGAAGCTGGAGGGCGGTTATTCGGCCTCGCCCCTGTTGGCGGACGGTCGGATTTATTTCCAGAACGAGAACGGCCTCGGCACCGTGTTGGCGGTGGGTCGGGAGTTTCGGCGCTTGGCGACCAACCCGCTGGGTGAGCGCACCCTCGCGTCCTATGCGGTGACGGGGCGCGCGCTGCTGATCCGGACTGAAAGCCGCTTATACCGGATTGAGACGCGCTAGAGTCGCGCGACCGCGTTGGCGAAGGCTGACTGGTTCGGGGCGCGGTAAAACGACGTCCCGGCCACGAAGGTGTCGGCGCCGGCGGCACGGCATTCGGCGGCGGCGGCGAGGTCGATGCCTCCGTCGACCTCGAGCCGGAAGCGGAGGCGGCGTTCGGTGCGCCAGGCGTCCAATTCGCGCAGTTTCGGCAGCATATCGCGGCGGAAGGGCTGGCCGCCGAAGCCGGGTTGCACCGTCATCACCAGCACCAGGTCGACCTGCTCCAGGAAAGGGACGGCGGCGGCCGCGGGGGTGCCGGGGTTGAGCGCGAGGCCGGTCTGGCAGCCGAGTTCCCGGATCCGGGCGAGGGTGGCGTGGCGGTCGCCCGGCGGCTCGACGTGGACCGTGATCAGGTCGGCCCCGGCGCGGGCGAAGGCCTCGAGGTAACGGTCCGGCTCGGCGAGCATCAGGTGGGTGTCGAAGAAGAGCCGGCACCCGGCGCGGCGGAGGGCGGAGAGTGTCTCCGGGCCGAAAGTCAGGTTCGGGACGAAGGCGCCGTCCATCAGGTCGAGGTGGAGCCAGGGCGCGCCCGCGGTGGTGGCGGCGGCGGCGCTGGCGGCGAGGTGGGCGTGGTCGCCCGCGAGCAGGGAGGGGGCGAGGAGCGCGGCGTGCACGGCGGGAGGGGAGCCCGCGGGGGCGCGGCGGGCAAGGCAGAACCCGG